>JAFMFL010000033.1 GCA_017856205.1 Flavobacteriaceae bacterium | reverse complement strand
AATAATGTCAATATATAGCACGCCTGTTGTAGAGGTGTTTACGTTATAGGGTCTATTGAAACCCCAGCCCCAACCCCAACCGCCATAAGGACCGTAAAATGGACCACCCCAACCCAAATAGCTTTCGCTAACACGCACGTTTTTTTCGGCTTTGGTGTGAAAACTTATAAGGACATCTGGTGCTTCAGAAGCAGTAAACCCCTTTGTAGCAAGGGTGTTTTCAAGTGCTCTAAGCACACGGCGTTTGTCCAAATCAGAGATTTCAACCTTGTCTATTCCAGGTTTAAAAAACGCATAGGTGGCGTAGGTGTCAAAATTTATGTTCGTATCGTAATCGCTAGAAACACGAACGGAAGCACAAGAAGTTAGAAGGAGCGCAGTAGCAAAAAGAAGAAACCGTTTCATTGTATAATTTTTCTAAAATTATACAAAAAACATGCCGAAAATCAGACATATTCATTTGAACAGCATTTACTCCCTATAAATCAATATGCTATTTTTGAATATGGATTTTTCTCAAGCAATAAACCAAAAATTGGATTTAGCTCCATTTGCTTCTGCGAAGATTTCCGTTCACCTAAAACGGGAAGATTTGGTTTTCCCCCTTGCTTCGGGAAACAAATGGCGTAAACTAAAATACAACCTTGCTGCATTTAAAGAGTCAAACGCTAGTGCCTTGCTTACTTTTGGCGGGGCATTTTCCAACCATCTTGCTGCCGTGGCAGCTTTAGGAGCCCGATATAAAATTGCTACTGTTGGCATTGTACGAGGGGCGGAGTTAGCCCACAAATCACTCAATCCAACCCTTGCAACATGCCAACAAAACGGCATGCAACTCTTTTTTGTTTCAAGAGAAGAATACCGTCAAAAGGAAGAAGGTAAAACAGTTTTAGGGTTGAAAAAAAAGCATGGCACATTGTATGTTTTACCTGAGGGTGGTACCAATGCGTTGGCGGTAAAAGGCTGTACCGAAATCTTAACCCCTGAAGACGTGACATTTGACACTATTTGTTGTGCCGTAGGTACTGGCGGCACCTTGGCGGGTTTGGCAGCTTCGTGCAAAGCGCATCAACATGTTGTGGGGTTTCAGGTGACAAAAGATGCGTCTATACCAGACCGTATTCGTACCTTTGCTCCGCACGAAAATTGGACGCTTGTGCAACATCCCTTGCACCGTGGATATGCGCAGGTAAGCAAACCACTAGTTGCTTTTGCACGTGAGGTGTTGCAACAAACGGGGGTGTTGTTAGACCCAATTTATTCCGCACCTATGCTGTTTCAGTTGGTGCAGATGATAAAAGAAAACACATGGACATTTGGAACAAATTTGCTTTTAATTCACACGGGAGGAACACAAGGAATAGCGGGTTTCAATTTGCGCCACGGACTGCAATGGCCCGAGGAGTAGCTCTAATTTTTGTGGTGCTATTTTTAGTTTCTTGTGGCTCAAAAAAAGTGGTTTATAATAGAGAGGTAAAGCGCACAACCAAAAAAATTGAGGAAGCATCGCCAAAAAAAGCTGAAAAAAAATTAGCAGCGCTCGATGTGCGCACACGCATGAAAGTATATGTGTTGCAATACGCCGAAATGGCGCAAAAGGAAATGAAAAAATATGGTATTCCAGCAAGTATTACCTTGGCTCAAGGGCTGTTGGAATCGCAGGCAGGTATGGGCGAATTGGCGGTAAAGTCAAACAATCATTTTGGAATTAAATGCCACAAAGGGTGGCGTGGTGCGAGTGTTTCGCACGACGATGATGCCAAAGGCGAATGCTTTCGCAAGTACAAAAAAGTGGAACAATCCTATCGTGATCATTCTGAGTTTTTAAGAAACCGCTCTCGCTACAGTGACCTCTTTAAAATGAATAAAAGAGACTATGTAAGTTGGGCACATGGACTAAAAAAAGCAGGCTATGCCACCGATCCGCAATACGCCTACAAGCTTATTTCACTTATTGAACGATACGAATTATGGCAATTTGATGGAAGCAAAGCACCCTTAAAGGCGTCAAAACCCCCTAAGCAAAAGCATACGTATTTTGTACAGCAAGGCGACACCTTGTATTCCATTGCGAAGAAGTTTAACTTATCCGTAGAAAAATTAGTGACTATCAATTCGCTTAGCTCAACGGATTTGGCAATAGGACAACAACTCAAATTAAAATGATGCAGTACCAACGCAGTAGCGCACTTTTTGCCGAGGCAAAAAAAGTTATTCCAGGAGGGGTGAATTCACCCGTTCGAGCTTTTAAAGCAGTTGGCGGAACCCCTATTTTCCTAACCCACGCCAAAGGCGCCTATTTGTTTGATGCGGATGGAAATACCTATATCGATTATATTGCTTCATGGGGTCCCATGATTTTAGGACATGCCCACCCAAAAGTGGTGAAAGCCATTCAAGAGCGTGCTGAAAAAGGTACGTCTTATGGAATTCCAACGGAGCTCGAAACCCAAATTGCCAAGCAAGCTTTGGCTATGGTGCCACACATGGAACAAATTCGGTTTGTGAATTCGGGTACAGAAGCCTGTATGAGTGCGGTGCGCTTAGCGCGCGGCTATACGGGACGTGATAAAATCATCAAATTTGCGGGTTGTTATCATGGGCATGCCGATGCGTTTTTGATTCAAGCTGGGAGTGGTGCTGTAACGTTTGGTAGCCCAAACAGTCCAGGAGTCACTGCCGGAACAGCGCATGACACCATTTTAGCTGCCTACAATAACCTTGAACAAGTGGCAGAAATTTTTGCTGCCAACCAAGAAGAAATAGCAGCTATAATCGTAGAACCGGTCGCAGGAAACATGGGATGTGTTTTGCCAAAAAAAGGATTTCTTGAAGGATTACGAAGTCTATGTGACAAATACGGAGCAGTACTTATTTTTGATGAAGTGATGACTGGCTTTCGGTTAGCAGCAGGAGGTGCACAAGAACGTCTTAATGTACGCGCCGATATGGTTACTTATGGAAAAGTTATTGGTGGTGGATTGCCCGTTGGGGCGTTTGCTGCCCGTAAGGAAATCATGGCATTTTTGGCTCCTGTTGGGCCTGTGTACCAAGCGGGGACACTCAGTGGTAATCCACTTGCCATGGCCGCAGGCCTTACCATGCTGCAGTTGCTACATGAGCACCCGGAAGTCTACGATAGTTTAGACCAAAAAACAGCCTATTTGCATAATGAAATGATAGCGGTATTAACAAAAAAGGGTATCCCGTATCAAATTAATCGATTGGGCTCTATGCTTTCACTCCACTTTACCAACGCACCTGTGGTGGATTTTGATACAGCTGCAAAAGGTAATAACGATTTCTTTAAAAAATACTTCCATGGGATGCTAAAGCGTGGGGTGTATTTACCCCCAAGTGCATTTGAAAGCTATTTCTTAAACGACGCAATAACAAAAGAAGACCTCGATCATACACTCGAGGCCTTCTCAAAAACAATACAGGATTTTTAATTAATTCGGGTCTAGTATAGCATCAATTCTAACTAAGGTTTCCTGTAAATGGTAACGTGTGTTTTGATCCTTTACGCTTGGTAAACGCTTACTAACAGCTGTTTTTAAATTGACCAGTTGCGCTCTGCTTACGGCACGAATATCAGATTGACTAACCAGCACACGAGTACGATTGCTATATCTTCTTACTGACCCTTCAAGCGGTTCTTGACTCTCTGTCATCAAATATGCCAATCGGTCTATATAGGCGCGTTGTAGGTTTCTTCTGTATACATCGATATTTTTATTGTTGTACAGTTCTGCCCAAATGCCTTTGCGTAATTCGGTCATCATTTGTGTAAGTGAATACGCATCATTTCCATGAAGTGCTTCATTTTCGGACATGCGTGCCATGCGGTCAAAACTCAACAAACGATTTAAGGTACCGGTTTGTGTGCGGCGCATACGATCTAGTGCTCCTGCAAATTCAATTTTATTAAAAATATTTTTGTCTAGCATCCAATAGGGTGTAGCAAACAATTCCTCTTGCAGAAATTGCAAACATGCTTTTTGGTGTGTCTTATCTACATGGGTGTATACTGCACCTTCTTGGTCGTAGGTTTTGTAGTATTCATACACGCCGCCCACATTTGCGGCCACATGGCCCATATAGCGGTTAAACTGACTCAATACCTGATTGTACAAATCTTGTAAATCTTGATAGTCTTTGCCGTCCTCTGCTGTCCATTCTATGAGGTTGGGGACAATCCGTTTTAGGTTGGCAATTCCGTATTTACTTGCTTTGATCGCATTATCGCCTAAATCCTCGGTTTGGGAACTTGGGTCTATAGGATTCCCAAACTGTTGACTTCCAAAACGATACATTGGATTGTCTTGATGTGCTAAAATCCATTGATCTAAGATTTCTTTTTCATCTTCTGCAGTAGCTACAGACGGAATGGGGCGGTAACCCCAACGTACCGAATGAATATCGTAAATACCAATATCAGGCATCAGCGACACATCTCCATCTCCAGGTTGCGCAATGTAGTTGAAACGTGCGTAATCCATAATTGAAGGTGCGGTACCGTATTTTTTGGTAAAAGAAGGAGAACGCAATGAGTCGACAGGATATGCGACGCTACTACCCATATTGTGTGGCAGTCCAATGGTATGTCCTACTTCATGTGCAGAAACAAATCGGATGAGTCGTCCCATAATCTCATCTTTAAATGCCACACCACGCGCATCAGGATTTATGGCTGCAGTTTGTACAAAGAACCAATTGCGCAATAAGGTCATCACGTTGTGGTACCAATTGATGTCTGACTCCAAAATTTCTCCAGAACGCGGGTCGCTTACGTGTGGTCCATTGGCATTTGGTATCGGCGAAGCCAAATAGCGCACTACCGAATAACGCACATCTTCAGGACTCCACTCGGGGTCTTCTTCTGGAGTTGGCGGGTCTTTAGCAATAATAGCGTTTTTAAACCCTGCCGCTTCGAATGCAACCTGCCAATCTTCGATACCTTGTTTTAAAAACGGAATCCATTTTTTTGGCGTAGCTCGATCAATGTAGTAGACGATAGGTTTTTTGGGTTCAACCAATTCTCCACGCTTAAATTTTTCGAGGTCTTCATCTTTGACTTCAAGTCGCCAACGGTCCAAGTAACGTACCGTTTTGCTTTTTTGAACATCTAACCCATAATCGGTTTGTCCGCGTGAAAACCACCCCACACGTGCGTCAAAATAGCGTCTTCGCATGGGTTTTTCAGGGAGTAAAATCATGGAGTTACTTATCTCCAAAGTAATAGAACCCGTACTGGAATTTGAAGGGGGGTCACTGGAATTGTAGGTTTTTATATGCCTTGCCTCGAGGTTAAGAGGATAACTTTTTAAGCTATTAATAAACGACCTAGATTTATCTAAACTTGAAATTTTATATGTTTTTCGTCGCGATTGTGGAAATCCAATTGCTTTTACATCATCCTCAAAAAATGTATTCATTTGAATGACTGTAGAAGTAGAATCTTTACCTATCGCCTTTATGTCAAAACGATAGAGTATGGGCTCAAAATTAGAATTTACTACCGCCTCGTGTATGGGAAGCGAATCCGCTGCAACCACCTCATGTGATACGACGCGCAACAATACTTTTTTTGCATCTTTTTCCCAGCGTAATACTTGTGTGTTTTGTTTTCCGCCCCCAAAACCAATTCCCGAAGCAGTTTTGGCAATTCGGGTAACCATAAGCATTTCTTTGCCAAATAAAGAATCTGGTATTTCATAAAAATAGTCGTCATCAACCTGATGTACATTAAATAAACCAGTATCAGAAATGGCTTTTTCGGTAATGACTTTGTCGAAAGGTTTTATGCCATTTTTATTTTCCTTTTTGGGCTTTGGAGTTTCCGTTTTCTCAGGCGCTTTTTTCTTTTTAAATAGCTTTGGAATTTGAGCATTTGTTTGGATTGCAAAGCACAACACAAATAAAAGGCGTAAAAATAATTTCATAATGTATCAATAATATGTTGCTAAACTGTTAAATATATTAGAAATAAACAATGCTTTTTGAATATTTGTTATTTAAATCTAGACAGTAATTGAATTTGGGGATACTAGTAGCAAACGCCTCATTGTAGCAACAGTTACCCTTTGGATTTCCCAAAGAGACAACACCTATACACGGTAGAAATTCAATAAATTCTTTAATTAACGGAGTGTAACCGTCAATGCGTCATCGGTCTTGGTCACTTCTACTACTGATTTGCTCGTAAGACCTTTGATGGCTTTATCCCACTTTTTATTGCTCAGTCCCGAATGTTCCTTTAATGTTTTTAGCGCAATAGGGCTTTCTTTTTGCAGTAGCCCAACAATGATTTGTTCTTCATCCGTTAGCGTTGGTCCTTTCTTTTCTGGGCGCATTTGCGGGAAAAACAATACCTCTTGAATAGAGCTGTTGTTGGTCAGCAACATCGTTAGGCGGTCAATGCCAATGCCAATTCCCGAGGTGGGAGGCATACCGTATTCCAACGCCCGCAAGAAATCTTGGTCAATAAACATCGCTTCATCATCTCCTTTCTCTGATAGTGCCATTTGGTCCTCAAAACGTTCTCTCTGGTCAATCGGATCGTTAAGCTCTGAGTAAGCATTTGCCAACTCTTTCCCATTAACCATAAGCTCAAAGCGTTCGGTAAGTCCTGGCTTGCTACGGTGTGCCTTGGTCAGTGGACTCATCTCTTTTGGATAGTCTGTAATAAATGTGGGTTGGATGTAGTGGTGCTCACAAAGCTCGCCAAATAACTCATCAATAAGCTTTCCTTTGCCCATGGTTTCATCCACTTCAAGACCCAAATGTTGTGCAGTTTTGCGCAACGCATCCTCGTCCATTTCAGAAACATCAACACCTGTGTGCTCTTTTATGGCGTCTAAAATAGGTACGCGCGGATAGGGCGCTTTAAAATCAATAGTGTGGTCGCCTACTTGTACCGAAGAACTTCCGTTGGCTGCCACCGCTACTTCCTCAAGAAGTGCTTCTGTGGTTTCCATCATCCAGTTATAATCTTTGTATGCTACATAAAGTTCCATTACCGTAAACTCGGGATTATGGGTTTTGTCCATGCCCTCGTTTCTAAAGTCCTTGGCAAATTCATATACTCCATCAAATCCACCTACAATAAGGCGCTTGAGGTACAATTCGTTGGCAATGCGTAAGTATAGCGGAATGTTTAGCGCATTGTGATGCGTAACAAACGGACGCGCCGCAGCACCACCCGGAATGGGTTGCAAAATGGGCGTTTCCACTTCCAAGTAACCACGGTCATTAAAAAACGAACGCATGGTATTGGTGATTTTGGTACGTTTTATAAAGGCATCTTTTACGTGCGGATTTACAATCAAATCCACATAACGCATGCGGTAGCGTTGCTCCGGATCGGTAAAGGCATCATAGGTATTGCCATCGGCATCCACTTTTGGGAGTGGCAACGGACGCAACGATTTGCTTAGCACAAAAAGCTTGTGCACCTCAACGGTTTTTTCGCCCACTTGTGTGGTAAATAATGTTCCTTCGACTCCAATAATATCACCAATATCCAATAGCTTTTTATAGACGTCGTTGTAGAGGGTTTTGTCCTCATCGGGACACAAAATATCTCTGTTAAAATAGAGTTGCACCCTACCTGTAGCATCTTGCAATTCGGCAAAACTTGCCTTGCCCTGCACACGTCTAGACACCAATCGGCCAGCCAAACAAACGGCACCGCCTTCTTGAAATTTTTCAAATATATCAATGGCGTAGTGTGTGGTGTCAAATGCGGCGGCAGGGTAGGGGTCTATGCCCAACTCACGCAGTTTGGCGAGTTTTTCTCTGCGGACAAGTTCTTGTTCTGATAATTCGTGCATCCCAAATTTTTCTTCCGCAAAGATAACCAATGCGCATGAGTTCTCAAGTACACCTGAATTTGTATCTTTGAATTCACATGAGTTTATTTCGCGTTCTTTTAGCTATTATTTTTCCACCTTTGGCGGTTATCGACAGAGGTTGTGGTTCTGTAATCATCGTTTTTTTACTTACGCTTTGTGCATGGGTGCCGGGTGTTATCGGTGCGCTTATTATTCTTAACCGACCGTTTTATTATGAGCCCTAAGCCTGTGGTTCAGGTGCGCCAATTGGGCTTGGCTGCATACGATGCCGTAACCGATTTGCAACAAGAATTGTTTCAGCGTACCATAGACCAAAAAATTCACAACCGTAGAAATCCAGACACGCAAGTTTCTACTGAAAATCACTTGCTGTTTGTAGAGCATCCGCATGTATATACGCTTGGAAAAAGCGGCGATGAAAATCATTTGCTTATCAATAACGAAACCCTTGCGGAAAAAGGGGTGTCGTTTTACCCCACTAACAGAGGGGGCGACATTACGTATCACGGTCCAGGGCAGTTGGTGGGGTATCCTATTTTGGATTTGGATTGTTTTTTTACCGATATCCATAAATATTTGCGGTTGTTGGAGGAATGTATCATTGCCACACTTGCCGACTTTGGTATTTTGACAACACGTAGCAAAGGCGAAACAGGCGTTTGGTTAGACCCAGAGGGCGATAATCCCCGAAAAATTTGCGCCATGGGAATCCGCACCAGCCGTTGGGTGACCATGCACGGCTTTGCCCTAAATGTGAACACAGATTTGACTTACTTTGACTATATCGTTCCCTGTGGTATTCGTAACAAAGGGGTTACTTCTATGCAAAAGGAATTGGGGAGAGCGATTGACTTAAAAGAAGTTAGCGAAGTTTTTCAAAATTACTTTGCCCATCATTTTGAAGCCAATATGCGTTAAGGCATTCGGTAAAACCGCAATTCTTTGTTATTGTTTTGGGCTGCCAAATAGAGCGCCGAGCCGGGTGTTCCTTGTCCTAACATCGCCCAGTGTTCCCCCGACACAGGGAAGCTATCCAACAATTTTGCATCGCGATTAAACACATACACTTTTCCAGACTGATTGTCCCAAACCAAAATGTAGGTACGGTTGTTTACCACCTGAATTTGCGGAGGTGCATACACCCCAAAATCCAATTCCACCAACTGGTTGTTGATGGTGATTTTATTTTCGGTTTGCGTAACTAAGGTGTTTCCGTTCGCTGCAAGGGTGTAGCGGGTTTCAAACGGTAGTGCCGTTTTGGTAATTTTTCCTGAGGTGCTGATTTGAATCAACCTGTTTTTTGCATCAATGCTTACAAAACCATTTTGGTATGGATAAAGGTCTTGAGTGAATTTGATATCCGTTGGAATGTTAATACGTGTTTTTCCGGTGCGATGCAGTAATTCTCCTTTGCCCGATTTGTGCACTAAGGTAATATAATCACGGTTTCCAATGCGAATATGTTTGGAGGGATATGCCAAACTTCCTGTGAGTTTTGTTTTGCGCCAGCCGCTTACTTTTTTCATACGGCTGTCATACATGCCTAGTGTTTTTCCAGACGATAGCACGATACGATAGTCCCGTTGGTTGTCGTAGTCAAAAATGCCAAGCGTGCTGGAGGTGCTCATCCCTGATTTGGTAAATCCACGCACCGCATTGCCATTTCTGTCCAAAACCTGAAAACTTTTGGTGGTCGTAAACGCGAGTTGTAATCGCTTGTTACGATATAAATCTACCTGATAAACAGGGCCCAAAATAGCCCCGTCGAGTTGTTTTTTCCAAAGGATTTTGCCCGTGGTGCTTAACAGATACAGCTGATTTTCTTCATCTTGAACCACCCATTCCAATGCTTTGGTATTGTGGTTTTGCACGGCATAGGGCCCCCATTCGATAGGTGTGCTAAATGTTGCCGTTCCAGCAGATTCAATTGCCTGTGATTTACTACCTCTTTGGCTGGGTTGCTGCAAGCTTAGCGTAATATAAAACACATCGCCTTCCACCACGCCCACATAATCGACTTGACGGAATGCGCCAAAATCGGTTTTGGCGATGCCTTTAACCATTTTTTTGAGGGTGGATTCTGCTTCTGAAGGCGCTGCCCATGCCCATAAGCTGCTTTGGCGCGGAAGGGTTTTGACATAGTTTTGAAAACGAGAATCCTTGGCAAGTACATCATCTTTTTCCAACGCATACAAAAGCGATTCCATCGCTGCTTTGGAAGGACCTAAATAGAGTTGATTGTTTAAAAATGCAGCGTGGGTATAGGTAAGGTTTTTGGCAAGGGGTGCTAATATGTTTGTTTTTTGATTTTCATCTGAAAATTCAAAAAGGGTTTGTCCGCCCACGCTATACTGCGCTTTGGACTGGCGCGACAACCGACTGCTGATGTCTTCTGCTTCTTGCTTGGTTTTTAGCGTAAGCATCACATCATTTCCTAACGCCACTTGTGCCACATACACGGCATTTTGTAGTAACGAATCAGGGGTGGTTTCAGGTTGGTTGTGGGTGATTTGAAAACGCTTAGCGGCTTTTGCAAATACTGCATCATCAAATGCAAATGCCTGAATGCTTTTGGCACTGCTTGGAAGGTGTTCCGCTACGTCTTGCAAAGCCGTTGTCTGGTTTGCCAATGGTGCCAGGCGCGAGCCCCCATTTGACGGTAACACCCCATAGGCACGTACATACACCCCGTTGTCGTTTACGCTGGGCACAAAGGCAGTCCAGTTGCTCCATTCGTTCCACGGCATGGGGGAAGTCTCTGAAAAAAGCGTATTAAAAAACGGTGCACTATGTTGATGTACAAAAAAGGTATGCGCCTCTTTGTTGCTGTTGTACAGTTGCGTGAGGATGCTATCTATGCTGTTGGGGGTGCTGCGTAGCCGAATGCTGCTTTCGATAAGCAATTTACTTGACGATTGCAGATGTAAGCTGTCCCACGTAGCGTAATAGGTGGGGGGTGACGTCTTGAATTGTAGCAGTTGGGTTTTGGCATAGCTCAGCGTGTCTGCTGCTATGGAATCTAGTTGTGGTGGTTTTTGATGCGTAATCCACAGGTAGCTGAGGTTGTCTTTGCCCTCGGGGTGAAAGCTCAATTGCCCGCTGGTGTTTTCCGCCACTGCATCGATTTGCGCAAAGAAGGCAGGAAACAGCTTGGCGAGTGCTGCTGCTGCGCTGTGTTGGGTAGCATAGGATTGCATGGAACCAAACGATTCACTTTTGACTACCACCACAGCATTGTTAGGTAAATAGTCCAATAAAGAGGTTGAATGGCGTTGTTGTTGCTGGCAGGCAGCTACAATAATACAAAGCACTAGGAGCAGCAATCGATTCATACGACAAATTTATAAATCCAACGACAGTTGTTTGGGGTATAACGCAAAAGTTTTACGGTGTATTTCAACAGCGCCATGCGCCATAATGGCTGCGCGGTGTTTGATGGTGGGATAGCCTTTGTTGGTGTCCCAACCGTAGTGCGGATGTTTTTGGTGATGCGCTAGCATGATATCGTCTCGGGTGGTTTTTGCCAAAATAGACGCCGCCGCAATGTTTAAAAACCGCGCATCTCCGCCTACCATACAATGATGCGGAATGTCTTGGTAGGGGTTGAATTTATTCCCATCTACCAAAATGGTTTCGGGGACTAGCGCCATATTGGTGATTGCCAGATGCATGGCTTCAATGGAAGCGTTTAGGATATTGATTTCGTCTATACGGCTGTGCGACACATGTGCTATGCCATACGCCAGCGCAACGCTTTTGATTTCTTCCCGTAGCGCACACCGCTGCTTGGCGGTAAGTTTTTTGGAATCTGTAAGGAGCGGATGCGTATAGCTAGGCGGAAGGATCACCGCTGCTGCGGTAACAGGCCCCGCCAAACACCCACGACCTGCCTCGTCTGTACCGCACTCTAGCGTTGGCGTAAACTGTGTTTGCATAACAGTAAAAATACAAAAGAAATGGGATGGGGGTTATGGGTGTAAGGTAGTTTTGTGTTAGGGGCGGTAACCTATCCCTTTTAATTAACCTGCATAAAACTGTTTTAACTCAAACAACTCACCTTTTGTAAATTCTTTGATATTGGAAATAGCTTGTCCTTTTTGGATTTTTTCAAGGCTTCTAGCCGCTTTGATTCCGTCTTTGTCGCTAAGTCCAAGGAATTTATTAATGGCTTTTGTGTTTGTTTTATCTTTAATGTCCAATAAAAATGACATTTCGCACATACTTGAAAAGTCAAAATTAGATTGGTTAAACTCGTCTATTCCTTGTGAAAGCATAATTACAGAAACGCCTTTTGAACGAATTTCACGAAGGATTTTTTCGAGAATATCTTGATATTTTTTCTCTTTGAAAATTACGTGTTCTTCATCAATCAACAATATATATCGCATACCTCTATAACCTTTTTCGGTTGGTGTGCTATCCATATTCATAAAAGTGTTTGGTTGAGTAGGACGCTTTGTCAAACGCTTTCCCTTGATAGCATGCTTTTTCATTGATTTAGCACGTTGAGCACTTTCAGATGTTCTAGTTCCTATTAAAATTATTGCTTCTCCAAATTCATCAAGCTGCTCAACTAAAAACCTAGAAGTAGGTTTAATTTTCAATCGCTCTGTACACCATCTAAACGCATTGTTTGGAGCAGGATAACCCCGCCCAATGAGATTAACCCAAAATGAATCTTCCAACCTTGGAATTGTTTTTATTACTTTTATTGGTATGTCTTGTTCAACTGCTGCTTGCTCTATTTTTTTAAGTACACGATAAACATATTCTGTAATAACTGGATTTTCAACCATTGTATCATTACAAATGACATAGATATCACGTTTTACAATTCCTGTTAGTTCTTTGATTTGTGAGATTGCTTTCCAAACTAGTTGTAACATTACGGTAGAATCTTTTCCACCGCTAAATCCAATTATCCATGGTCTATTCGTCTCATCTGCATAGGTATATTGATCAATTATTTCGTCTATATTATCCATAGGCTTTTCTAAAAAACGTTCATCATCAAATTACACACTCTTTTTTGTCTATACTCATGACGAGCGCACACATCCCAAAAAAATCCTAAAAATGAATAATGTAGGCTATCGGTAGTAGAACGAATTTGGGTTGTCTGCCAAGGCGAGACAAATGTTTCACGCTAAATTAACAAAAAAAATGCGTTTATGCGGTATTCGCTGTTAGGTCTGAAACCGCTACCTTTACCAAAATGGTTTAAGGTGGTACAAAAGCTACTTTTTTTAGGTTTTTCGGTAGGGGTTTTGGCGCAATCCACTCCGTTGGTCACAGATTCTTTGGATATCAATATTCCCCAAATGCCCGAGTTTAAACAAGGCTCAGTAGAACTTGCTGCCCAAAAATCGGCAGAACCCCAAATAGGCATTACAGACTACCTCATTATTTCGCAATCGCGCGATACCACCCATGTGGATACCACCCTTACCATGGCAAAATACTATAAGATGAATTCCCAACGGCAAGACAATTTTGCCTTTGTGTCGCTAAACAATTCGGGGCAAGCGCTTAATCCGCTTTCGTTGGAGGCGTGGCGTAACAACACCGCTGCGGCAGCGGGTTTTCGTGCTAAAGAGAGTCAGCGGTTTTTACCGCATCAAATTTCATATTATCATGTGCCCACACCGCTTTCGGAAGTGTTTTATAAAAGCACCCAATCGCAAGGGCAGTCCACCGATGCGCTGATTTCTGCCAACATCCACCCACGGCTAAACTACGCCATTGGCTATCGCGGACACCGTTCCTTAGGGAAATATCAGCATCAAATTTCGGGGCGTAGCCAATTGCGTTTTACTACCCGTTACGAAAACCCCAACGGGAGATACCGCATGCGCTTGCAGCTTGCCAATCAAAAAATAGAACAACAAGAAAACGGAGGCTTAGATGCTGCCTCTATCGAAGATTTTACATCGGGCGATGATGAATTTTTTGACCGAGAGCGTTTGGGGGTGCGGTACGAAAATGCGACTAATCTTTTTACTGGCAAGTTCTATTTGCTAGAACAAGATTATTTAGTGATACGCTCCAAAGACTCGCTGCAAACACCCCGACTTCGTATCGGCTATAGGGCGCAAAGCAATATCCACGATAATCGCTTTACCCAAAGCACTCCCTACGAAGGTTACGGCAGTTTGGCAGACGGTATGACCAAAGCCTACGACCAAACAAAATACAGCCTACGGCAGTTTGACGCCTACACCATACTTACCAGCCCTAGCGTGGGTTGGTTTTCGGGCTATGCACGGCACCACAAATACTGTTTTACGGAAAACCATATTGCCGATAGCCCCGCACTTTCAGAAGACGCCTATTCGGTTGGAGGGACATGGCGTAAGAATTTTGGCGCATTGCGCCTTCGTGCCGAAGCGGAATTTGCCCTTAGCGGTTCTCGTACAGGAGATGTTCTAAACGGTGAAATTTCGTTGCCGTGGTTTAAAACCGGTAGCATTACCGCAGGGATTCGTATGCAGCAACAACATCCCGGATTTGTGTTTGAGCAGTTTACAAGTAGCTATGCCGATTATCGTTGGCAAACAACACCCAAAATGGAACAGCGAACCGCTATTTATGGCGCATTACGTCATCCAACATTTGGAACACTTTCCATAACCGCAACCAACATCAACCACCACGCCTATTTTCTTCAAGCCAATGCCGATGCGCTAACCGTAACGCCCACGCAATCAAACGAGGCAATAAACCTGTTGCAAATCGACTGGGAAGGCGGATTGAAATTTGGTGTATTTCGTTG
>JAFMFL010000110.1 GCA_017856205.1 Flavobacteriaceae bacterium | reverse complement strand
TGCAAGTACCAATTCACGTACGGCTTCTTTTTGTGCCTTACCAAAGTATTTACTGATGAGTTTACCGTTTTCTTCTAATTCTTCTTCAGAAAAGGTTTCTAATAAAGCCTCTTTTACCGCACCAAAAGCAACGCCCCGCTCTTGCTTAGAGCTACCTTGTTTGGCAATATCATAGCATTTTTGATATGCAAAATCGTGTATTTTTTGTTGCAATTCTTCATCGTGTGCTTCAGGCTCGTATTCACGAGTTTCCTTTATGCCTACAGCCTCTGCCAATTCAATTTGAGCAGCAATTTGGTTTTTGATAGCATCGTGTCCGAAGCGAATAGCATCTGCCATCACTTCTTCTGAAACTTCATCAAACTCTCCTTCCACCATACATACAGAATCTTCACTTGCACCAATCATGATGTCAATGTTAGATTCTTTGAGTTGATCTTTGCTTGGATTTACGATAAAGCGTCCCTCGATTTGTCCTACACGCACCTCTGAAATGGGATATTCAAAAGGAATGTCAGAAAGTTGAATTGCTGCCGAAGCTGCCAACCCTGCTAGTGCATCGGGCATAACTGTTTCGTCGTGTGACATCAACTGAATCATAACCTGCGTTTCGGCATGATAATCTTTTGGAAAAAGTGGACGCAATACACGATCAACCAAACGCATGGTTAAAACCTCTTCATTGCTGGGTCTTGCTTCGCGTTTAAAAAAGCCGCCTGGGAATCGTCCTGCGGCAGCAAATTTTTCGCGGTAATCTACCGTAAGCGGTAGGAAATCTACAGGGGAAGCTTCTCGTGCCGAAACAACGGTTGCTAACAGCATGCAGTTGCCGGATTTTACGACAACAGAGCCATCTGCTTGCTTGGCAAGCTTGCCTGTTTCTAGTGTAATAGTACGACCATCGCCTAAGTCAATAGTCGAAGTATGTACGTTGGGTATCATACGTTTTCAATTTTAAGTTAGTATCTGTGATGTTGTGTTGTGGTCGTAGATACCCCGATGAAAAACCGAATGATGCGGAAGCTTTTATGTGCTTACTTTCGAATGCCTAACTCCTTAATCAAGGAACGGTAGCGTTCGATATCTTTGTCTTTTAAATAATCTAGAAGACTTCTTCTTTTACCTACCAACATGACCAATGAACGCTCTGTGTTGTAATCTTTGTGATTTTTTTTCAGGTGTCCTGTTAGGAAGTTGATACGGTGTGTAAATAAAGCAATTTGACCTTCTGTGCTGCCGGTGTCTTTTTCAGACTTCCCGTACTTTTTGAAGATTTCTGCTTTGGTTTCTTTACTTAGTGACATGCCAATATTATTGTAAATGATTTTTATGCAACTCCGAGTCTTTCTCGAAGGCTGCAAATATAGTATAATTATTGAATGAAACTACACCTGTGCTGAAAGGGGACGATTTAAAATTAAATCGAGGTATAAATTGATGTTGTGCTTTAGGTCTTTTCGATGGGAGATAAAATCTAAAAAGCCGTGTTCTTGCAAAAATTCAGCAGTTTGAAATCCTTCTGGTAAGTCTTGCCCTGTAGTGTCTTTTACAACTCTGGGTCCAGCAAAGCCAATCAATGCACCTGGCTCCGAAATGTTAATGTCACCCAGCATAGCAAAAGACGCCGTAGTTCCTCCAGTTGTAGGATCTGTACACAACGAAATGTATGGAATTTTAGCATCAGCAAGTTGCGCAAGCTTGGCAGATGTTTTTGCCATTTGCATCAGCGATAATGCCGCCTCCATCATGCGTGCACCTCCCGATTTAGAAATCATTACAAAAGGCAACTTGTTTTTAAGGGCATAATCTCCAGCGCGATAAATTTTTTCACCAACCACAGAACCCATTGAGCCACCAATAAAACTGAAATCCATACAAGCTACTACTAATTTGTTTCCATTGGAATTTCCAACGGCAGCTCTTACGGCATCGTTTAGCTTTGTTTTTTTTTGTGCAGCCTTAACGCGGTCTTTATACTTTTTGGTGTCTTCAAAATTTAGCGGATCTTTTGACTTTAAGGAAGCGTCTAACTCTTTAAATGTATTATCGTCAAAAATAATTTCAAAGTATTCCTTACTGCCAATTCTTACGTGATATCCATCTTCTGGTGACACATAAAAATTTTCTGCAAGCTGCTCTGTGTCTATAATTTTTCCCGTTGGAGATTTATACCATAAGCCCTGAGGGGTATCCTTTTTTTCGTGGGTTTGGGTTTGAATTCCCTTTTCGGTACGTCTGAACCACGCCATAGGCCAAGAATTTTATCAAATATATAAAACCCTAGAAACTAAAGGGTGTTTACATTGTTAAGATCTTCAAATGCTTGCTCTAAACGCGCAACAAATGCCTTCTCACCCTCACGTAACCAAACCCGTGGATCGTAGTATTTTTTATTCGGTACATCGTCGCCTTCTGGGTTTCCAATTTGTTGTTGTAAGTATGCCGATTTTTCTTGTATATAATCGCGCACACCAGACATAAAGGCGTACTGCATATCGGTATCGATATTCATTTTGACAACACCATAGCTAATGCCTTCACGAATTTCCTCAACGGTTGAGCCAGAGCCACCATGGAACACAAAGTCAATGGTATTAGGACCTACTCCATATTTTTCGCTAACAAAGGCTTGAGAATTTTTCAGGATTTTTGGCGTAAGCACTACATTTCCAGGTTTGTAAACACCGTGAACATTTCCAAATGCTGCCGCAATGGTAAAGCGTGGGCTAACCTTAGACAACTCCTCAAACGCATAAGCTACCTCCTCGGGCTGTGTGTATAGTTTTGAGCTATCAACGTCAGTATTATCAACTCCATCTTCTTCACCGCCAGTTACACCAAGCTCAATTTCTAATGTCATGTCCATTTTGGCCATGCGTTCCAGATAAGTTTTACAGATTTCAATATTTTCTTCTAACGGCTCCTCAGAGAGGTCAATCATATGTGAACTAAACAATGATTTTCCTGTTTCTGCAAAATGTTTTTCACTTGCGTCTAACAAGCCGTCAATCCAAGTGAGAAGTTTTTTAGCAGCGTGATCGGTGTGTAAAATAACGCTCACTCCATATAATTCAGCCATTTGATGTACGTGCTTTGCACCTGCAACAGCACCTGCAATAGCCGCTTGCTGATTTTCGTTAGACAATCCTTTACCCGCATTAAATTGCGCACCGCCATTCGAAAATTGAATAATAACTGGAGCGTTAAGTTTAGCAGCGGTTTCCAGCACAGCATTAATGGAA
>JAFMFL010000032.1 GCA_017856205.1 Flavobacteriaceae bacterium | reverse complement strand
CATCGGTGGAATTATCGCCGTATTAGCACTTGCGGTACGCAAAGAATTGCTCATTCCCATTTTGTGTGGAGTGTTCTTAATTGAAAACCTTTCTGTGGTACTTCAGGTAGCCTATTTCAAATATACCAAGAAGAAATTTGGTGAAGGAAGACGCATTTTTAAGATGGCACCTTTGCATCACCACTACCAAAAACTAGGATACCACGAAAGCAAAATTGTAAGTCGATTTTGGATTGTAGCCATCATGCTTGCCATCATTAGCCTTGTAACACTAAAAGTTAGATAATGAAAAAATTGGTTGTTCTTGGCGGAGGCGAAAGCGGCATTGGCGCAGCATTATTGGCGCAACGAAATCAGTGGGATGTATTGGTGTCAGATGCGGGTACACTTTCCGATGCTGCAAAACAAGAATTTTATGCCCACCAGATTACTTGGGAGGAGAGTGGTCACTCGTTGGATAAAATTTTGGAAGCATCACTTGTTGTAAAAAGTCCAGGTATTCCAAACCATGTTCCTGTAATTGTTGCCATTGAAAAAGCGGAAATTCCAATAGTTTCAGAAATCGAATTTGCTAGTAATTATACCAACGCAACGCTTATAGGCATAACGGGTAGTAATGGCAAAACTACTACCGCAATGCTTACGCATCATTTATTAAATGAGGGCGGAATAGATGTGGGGCTAGCAGGGAATATTGGCAACAGTTTTGCCAAAGCCGTTATAGCAGACCAACACGAGGTATATGTATTGGAAATCAGTAGTTTTCAATTGGAGCACATTCAAAAATTTCAACCGCACATTGCCGTAATTACAAACCTAACCCCAGACCATTTAGACCGATACGACAACTCTTTTGAAGCGTATTGCGACACAAAGTTCAAACTAATAAAAAATCAAACTGAAAACGATCATTTTTTGTACGATGCTGAGGATAAAACCATTGCTTCGGGCATAGCCCGACACGAGATAAATGCCAAGCAGCATCCGTACGCTAACGCTAATTCAACACCTATGTTTGCAATTAATAACCCTTCGCTACGCGGTCGTCATAATGCTAAAAACGCTATGGCCGCTGCTACAATTGCTCAGTTGTTTCAACTGAGTAATCAAGACATACAAGCTAGTTTACAAACCTTTCAAGGTGCCGCACACCGCTTGGAACATGTGGTAAACATTTTAAAAGTAGCTTATATCAACGATTCCAAAGCCACTAACGTAAACGCAACGTTTTATGCACTTGACAGCATGACTAAACCAACTGTTTGGATTGTGGGTGGTGTTGATAAAGGTAACGACTACGCAAGTCTGCTGCCTCTTGTTCACGAAAAAGTAAAGGCAATTATTTGTTTGGGAGTTGATAACAATAAACTTATGGATGTTTTCTTGCCAGTTGTTGATGTGCTTGTTGAAACTCAAAATATGGATATGGCCGTTAAAGCAGCTTACAAATTAGCTACAAAAGGCGATGCAGTATTGCTTTCGCCAGCCTGTGCAAGTTTTGATTTGTTTGAGAATTACGAGGATAGAGGAAACCAATTTAAAGCAGCAGTTAGAAAATTATAATCGTGAAATTAAGGCAATACTTACAAGGAGATAAATCCATTTGGGGAATAGTAGTTTTACTATCTATTTTTTCCTTTTTGCCTGTCTATAGCGCCAGTTCAAACTTAGTATATGTGGTAGGTTCTGGATCTGTTTTTGGGCACCTGCTAAAGCATATTGCTATTGTCTGTGTGGGTTGGATTATCATGTATGCGGTACACTTAGTGCCCTTCCGCTATTTTTCCGGACTTGCCAAAATTGGAATTCCAGTGGTTGTTATTTTATTAGCGATAACTGCAATGCAAGGCACAACTATTGATGGCGCCAATGCCAGTAGGTGGTTAAGCATCCCTATTTTGGGAATGTCTTTTCAAACATCCACTCTAGCAACAGTGGTTTTATTGGCATATGTTGCCGATTATTTTGCCACCAAACGCGAGGTAAAAATTAGATTTATTGAAAGTGTTTTACCTCTTTGGCTTCCTGTTTTTATTGTTGTTGGATTGATTTTGCCTGCTAATTTATCTACTGCATTACTATTGCTATTTATGGTTACGGTGGTCGCTTTTTTGGGCGGATATCCCTTAAAATATTTAGTGAGCATGATGGGTGCTGCAATTTTAGGATTGGTCATTTTTGTCTTGCTCGCAAAAGCCTACCCAGATGCTTTCCCAAACCGTGTTGACACATGGATGAGCCGAATTGAAAGTTTCTCGGGAAATGGAACCAGCAACACAGATTATCAAATTGAACGCGCCAAAGCTGCAGTTGCTGTGGGTGGCATTGTGGGAATTGGGGCAGGAAAAAGTATGATGAAAAATGTGTTACCACAAAGCTCATCAGATTTTATTTATGCCATTATTGCCGAAGAATATGGCATGCTAGGTGCATTGTTTTTATTGTTTTTGTTTCTGTTGTTGTTGTTCCGCATTCTGATAAATGCGAACAAATCGGAAAGTTTTTTCGGTCAATTGCTGATTTTAGCTATGGGACTACCTATTGTTACGCAAGCCTTTATAAACATGGGTGTTGCCGTTGCGCTTTTGCCTGTAACGGGCCAGCCGTTGCCACTTATTAGTAGTGGCGGAACATCCCTTTGGATGACTTTTTTGGCGGTTGGGATTATTCTGAGTGTGAGCGCCAATCGAAAAGCAACCCCACAAGAAAATGAGTCTAACCCTTTAGCAGCATTGAGTGATGAAGCCTAAACTTATCATTTCGGGAGGCGGAACGGGAGGACACATTTTCCCAGCTCTTGCCATTGCAGATGAAGTAAGGGTGCAATTTCCAGAGGCTTCTTTACTTTTTGTTGGGGCATATAATCGCATGGAAATGCAACGTATTCCAAAAGCAGGATATCGCATCAAAGGATTGTGGATTTCTGGATTCGATAGAAAAAACATGTTACGCAACCTATTGTTTCCCCTAAAGTTAGCATGGAGTATGTTACAGGCGTTGGCTATTGTGATTCGTTACCGCCCTGATGCGGTGGTAGGTACTGGTGGTTTTGCGAGTGGCCCTTTGGTTTTTGTAGCCTCAATACTTGGAATTCCTTCGTTGCTGCAAGAGCAAAACGCCTTCCCTGGCGTAACCAACAAACAGCTTGCCCAGCGCGCTCATGCCATTTGTTTGGGAAGTGCAGCGGCTCAAAAATTCTTTCCTCCGTCCAAAAGTGTGGTTACTGGAAATCCAGTTCGTGCTGCCTTACATAAGCCCATTTCAAAAGCGGATGCGTGTAAAATTTTAGGTATCGATTCAGACAAATTCACCCTATTGGTTTTGGGCGGAAGTTTGGGTGCGCGAAAAATAAATCAACTGATTAAAATTCATATACATGACATACAGAAACTCAACGTTCAACTCATCTGGCAATGCGGAAATCTTTACGCTGAAGAATATCAATCCTTCGCAAAAGAAAACACCCATGTGGTTCCGTTCATCGACAATATGTCTGCAGCATACGCAGCCGCAGAGCTTGTGGTGTCGCGCGCAGGTGCGTTAGCCATTTCGGAGTTGTGCCTTATGGGGAAGCCTACCTTGTTTATTCCTTCGCCCAATGTTGCTGAAAACCATCAAGAGAAAAATGCCCAAGCACTTGTCGATAAACAAGCCGCCAAAATGGTGGTGGAGCATACCGCCGATGCCAATTTTTGGACATCACTCAAAGAACTCATTGAAGACGAAACGCTACGCAAATCACTAAGTGAAAGCATCAAAATGTTTGCGCATCCAAATGCCACAAAAGATATTGTAAAGAAACTAACCCAACTCATTTCTCATGACTAAAGCACCGATATATTTTGTGGGAATTGGCGGCATTGGAATGTCGGGTGTGGCGCAGTATTTCTTAACGCAAGGGCATCCCGTTGCAGGCTATGACCGAACACTAACTCCGCTTACAGAAAAATTAGTTTCAATGGGCGCAATAGTTACGGATAGTGAGGATGTTATTGATATACCAAAGCTATTCAGGGATGCTGCAGAAACCAAAGTGATTTATACCCCTGCAATTCCTGCAGACTCACCTTTGTTGGCGTATTTTAGTTCGGGCGGATTTTCTCTACAAAAAAGAGCAGAAATTATTGGGGAAATTAGTGCTACCATGCCATGTTTGGCAGTTGCAGGAACGCATGGAAAGACCACAACCACCTCATTGCTGACGCATCTACTGCGTACAAGCGGGAAAAAAATCACGGCTTTTTTAGGGGGTATAGCAGAGAATATCGGAAGCAATTTTTTACTTGAAGGTCAAGATGTAATGGTGGTTGAAGCCGATGAGTTTGATCGATCGTTTATGCATTTGTCTCCAACCGCAATTGCGCTTACTTCTATGGATGCTGACCATTTGGATATTTACGGAACTTCTGATGAACTCATCAAAACCTTTAATGCATTTGCACAAAAAGTATCTCCTAATAAACGATTTGTTCGTGATGGGCTAAGAGTTGAGGGAAATACTTTTGGATTGGAAGTAGGAACACATCAAGTGACAAATTTAAAAACCCAAGAGGGCTGCTATGTTTTTGATTTTCATACACCACAAATCACTATTTCAAAGCTGAAATTGCCTTATCCTGGGCACCATAATTTGATGAACGCAGCAGCTGCGTTGGCGTTGGCGTTGGAGGTTGGTTGCGATGCAGATTCTTTGCGAAATGGCTTGGCAACATTTATGGGCGTTGACCGTAGATTTAGTATCCGTATGACGTCTCCCAAAGTTTTGGTTGATGATTATGCGCATCACCCCACAGAAATCAATGCGGTTGTGGATGCGTTAGAAACATTTTATCCAGGCAAAAGAAAGTTAGGCGTATTTCAACCGCACTTGTTTTCAAGAACTCGTGACTTTGCCAAAGACTTTAAAAAGGCACTTGCTCGCTTTGATGAAGTGGCGCTTTTGGATATTTATCCAGCGCGTGAGCTCCCAATGGAGGGTGTGACGAGTCTTATTTTGATGGATGAATCACATCCCAATACAACTCTAATTTCAAAAGCAGAACTTGCTGACAAAGTGGCAAAGTCTTTCGCTGAAGTTGTAGCAATTATGGGTGCTGGAGATATTGCCTTTGAGGTGCCAACTGTAATGCAAACCCTTAAAAATCAGCATCATGAATAAATTGATTTTTGCTGTTTTGTTGTTTCTGTTGATGGTAACACTTAGCGTGTTTATGCACCAGCGTAATGGATTGCGTGAAGTGCGTTTGGAAGGAATTCGTTGGGATGAAAATCGCCCGAGATTGATAGCGCAAGAATCCGTTAATAAATTGTTGAAAGTTGCGCTTAGTGATAGTGTATCTGCATTTAAAAGAGGTCTAAATTTGAGAGAAATAGAACAAACGCTTAACCAAAATGCTTGGGTAGAAGATGCCCAAAGTTTCGTGTTCATTGACGGTGGAATAGGCGTTCACGTTACATCCAAATTACCAATAGTGCGTATAGAAGGCGATAGTAGTTATTATTTAGATGCAAGCGGAGCACCCTTTCCGCTTTCAAAAAACCAGTCGGTAGCGGTGCCAATTTTTTATGGCAACCCTACTGCCGAGCAACGTCTTTTGTTGGTGGATGCTGTTCAAAAAGCAGCACAAGATTCTTTTATGTCGGGTCACGTGGTTTCCTATGAATGGCTTCCCGAAGGATTAACTGTGGAGCCTCGACAAGAGGAGTATCAAATTGTGTTGGGCACGCCAAATCAGCTTGAGCAAAAATTTAATAAATACAAAGCGTTTTATGCTAAAATGCGAGATAGCGCTGTATTAAAAACCTATAAACAAGTAAACCTTTCGTTTCACGGGCAAGTAGTTTGTTCAAAATAAATATGATATGGAACAGGAAAAATTAGCAGTTGGATTAGACATTGGAACCACCAAAATAGTGGCGATGTTGGGCGCAAAAAACGAGTATGACAAGCTAGAAATTGTTGGCATTGGAAAATCTAAAAGCCAAGGTGTTCATCGTGGTGTGGTGAACAATATCACACAAACTATTCAGTCTATTCAAGCTGCGACCCAAGAAGCTGAGGCGGTATCAGGCAAAAAAATTGAAAGTGTAGTTGTGGGTATTGCAGGGCAACATATTCGTAGTTTACAACACAGTGACTACATCACACGCACCAACCCGGACGCCGTGATTGACGAAGCAGATATTGAACGCCTTAAAAACCAAGTGTTTAAGTTGGTCATGCTTCCTGGCGAAGAAATTATTCACGTGCTTCCACAAGAGTACAAGGTTGACGGTCAGCCCGAAATTAAAGAACCAATAGGAATGTATGGAGGTCGCTTAGAGGCAAATTTCCACGTCGTTGTGGGGCAAGTTTCTTCAATTCGAAACATTATGCGATGCGTAAAATCGGCTGGACTAGATTTTGGTGGCATCACCCTTGAGCCCCTCGCTTCTGCCGATGCAGTACTTAGTCAGGAAGAAAAAGAAGCCGGAGTTGCGCTGATTGATATTGGGGGCGGAACCACTGATTTAGCCATTTTTAAGGACGGTATCATTCGCCACACGGCTGTGATTCCCTTCGGTGGAAATGTGATTACGGAAGATATCAAAGAAGGCTGCTCTATCATTGAAAAACAGGCTGAGCTGTTAAAAATTAAATTTGGTTCGGCTTGGCCAGGAGAAAACAAAGACAACGAAATTGTTTCCATTCCAGGGCTTCGCGGACGTGACCCAAAAGAAATTACATTGAAGAATTTGTCCAAAATCATTCATGCACGCGTGCAAGAAATCATTGAGCAAGTATATGCCGAGATTAAAAATTATGGACATGAAGAGCAGAAGAAAAAACTCATTGCAGGGATTGTACTAACTGGCGGTGGAAGTCAGCTCAAGCACCTTAAGCAATTGGTGGAATATATCACGGGAATGGATACGCGAATTGGATATCCAAACGAACATCTTGCAGGTGACACGGATAAAACCATGACCAGCCCACTTTTTGCAACGGCTGTTGGATTGGTTATGAATGCAGCTGAAAATCAGTTGGCACCGTTGGACGAGGCTCAAGAAGAAGTTACAGAAGGAGTTTCTGTTCCAGAACAATCTGACAAACCAGTAAAACGCACATCGGTTATTGACCGATTCACAGAACGATTAAAAACATTTTTAGAAAGCGCAGAATAAAACCTTTTTCCATGGATTCATTTGATAATATAACTTTTGATTTACCCAAAAATAGAAGCAACGTCATTAAGGTAATTGGTGTAGGCGGCGGCGGAAGCAATGCCCTAAATTACATGTACCGTCAAGGTATTAATGGTGTGGATTTTGTGGTGTGCAACACCGATGCTCAGGCACTTGAAAACAGTCCTGTTCCAAACAAAATTCAGCTTGGCGTTTCCCTCACCGAGGGGCTAGGGGCAGGAGCAGACCCAGAAGTTGGTGCCCAATCGGCTGTTGAAAGTATAGATCAAATTTCAGACGCATTAAGCGTCAATACCAAAATGGTGTTTATTACTGCAGGAATGGGAGGCGGAACAGGTACTGGCGCAGCACCAATTATTGCAAAATTAGCGCAAGAACTTGGCATTCTTACCGTCGGCATTATAACAATGCCCTTCCAGTTTGAAGGTAAAACCCGCAACGAACAAGCACAGCAAGGGCTCAATAATCTTCGCAAACACGTTGATTCACTTATTGTCATCAACAATAATAAACTGCGTGAAGTTTACGGAGATTTAGGATTTAAGCAAGGTTTTGCAAAAGCAGACGAAGTATTAGCAAAAGCCTCGCGCGGTATAGCGGAGGTTATTACCAATCACTACACCCAAAACATTGACCTTAGAGACGCCAAGACCGTTTTAGCCAACAGCGGAACGGCAATTATGGGTTCTGGCACGGCTTCGGGCAGTCAGCGTGCCAATGAAGCAATTGTGCAAGCATTGGACTCTCCGCTGCTCAACGATAACAAAATTATGGGTGCTAAAAATGTGCTGTTGCTTATCGTTTCTGGCAGTGATGAAGTTACCATTGATGAGATTAGCGCCATAAATGAGTTTATTCAGAAAGAGGCAGGAAATAACACCAATATTATTATGGGGATAGGTGAGGATGAAACACTTGATAATGCCATTTCGGTTACCATTATTGCAACGGGCTTTAATGCCGACATGCAGCAAGAAATTGTGCATGCCGATCCTCAAAAAATCATTCACTCTTTGGATGATGATCAAAAAGTAACGCATGATTTGTCGATTGGACAAATTCCACTTTTTGAGCCCGAAGTTGTACCATCAACACCAGTTTCTCATACGAAAACAGAAGCAGTCACCCCTTTTGAAGAATATATACCTACCACAGACATACTGCGTATGTTAGACGTAACTTTTGAAACCATTACTCCATCCGTAGCCCCAACAGAAACAATTTCAATGGGCTCATTTACCATTCATGATGTTACCCCTTCTATTCGAGATATTGAAGTTGTAGATGTAGAGGAGGTGCTTCCAGAGCCTCAAATAAAGTCGCCATTAGATGAACCTATAACAAAGCAACCTCTACAACAAGATGCCCCAGCGGTACTGTTTCAGTTGGATGACGACAGTCAACCAACAAGGACACAAACTAAGGATGAAGAAGTCAAACGTTTTGTGTTGGAAATGGAAGAGGAGGAGCCTGTTCCTGCTCCAGTGAAGCAGACGATTGCTAAGGAAGTAAAGCCAGCTGTGGAGTTGGATAAGCCATTTTCTCCCATCGATGGAACTATTGAAGAGGGCTTGGCAAGAAGAACCGATGAGCGAAAGGAAAAACTGAAGCAATTTAATTATCGCTTTAACCAAAACAGTAGGGTAGAAGATTTGGAACGTGAGCCTGCATATAAGCGTCAAGAAATCAATTTGGACGAACCTGAAAATGGTGCTGCTACATCACGAACAAGCCTGAGTGTGGATAGCAAAGACGATTTGCAAATTCGTACAAACAATTCTTTTTTACACGATAACGTTGATTAATATGAGTTTACAAGAACAAGTAACCGAACAGCTTAAAGTGGCCATGAAGGCCAAAGACAGCGTTGCGCTAGAATCGCTTCGTGCTATAAAGTCTGCCATTTTGTTGGCACAAACCCAAGCTGGAGCCCAAGACCTCACGTCAGATGATGAAATAAAGTTGGTACAAAAATTAGTAAAACAACGTAAAGACAGTGCGGAGATTTTTCGTCAGCAGGGTAGAAATGACCTTGCCGAACCGGAAGAAGCACAAATTAAAATCATTGAACAATTCTTGCCTGAACAATTAGATGAGGAATCCATCGCTAAAGTTGTAGATGAAATTATTAGTCAGACCAGTGCCGAAGGCATGAAAGATATGGGTAAAGTGATGGGCATGGCAACTAAGGCGATGTCAGGTAAAGCAGACGGAAAAACCATTTCTGCTATTGTGCGCCAAAAATTGGCGTAACACATCTTTAAAAGTGTATTTTTGCCTCCCAATGGCCCAGTAGTTCAACTGGATAGAATATCAGATTTCGGCTCTGAGGGTTGGGGGTTCGAATCCTCCCTGGGTCACGAATAAATAGTACAATAAGAAAAAACGCCAAGCTTGCTTGAGCGTTTTTTTGTTTGTGGGATTTTCAAAGCGGAGCCTTGAAGGAACTCGGCGTAATCCTTGCGTTCATATGTTAACGCACCGACATGACTGTCCTAAACCCAGTGTGCATACTTCCTGTATCTGGCGTGGTTTTCATCCGCATACTGTTTCGGTATCCACTACAATAGCTGTTGTGACATAAAAAACTTCCCCCTCTACTAACACGCTTTAATGCATAAGGCTCATTGGAGTCATAGCTTGTCTCAGGTCCTTGTGGGTTGTGGGTGGTTTTATTAGCTAAGGTTTTATAGTAGTCCTCATGGTACAAGTCAGCGCACCATTCCCAAACGTTGCCTGCCATATCATATAAACCGTAGTTATTTGCCTGGTAGCTTTGGACAGGTGCTGTAGTGTAAAAGCCATCACTCTGATCGTTTCTGTAAGGAAAAGCACCTTCCCAAGTATTGGCTTTGGATTTTCCAGAACCTAAGTCTTCATTGCCCCAAGCATAGACTGCATCTTTAAGTCCGCCTCTACTGGCATACTCCCACTCGGCTTCTGTGGGCAATCGTTTACCAACCCACTCACAATAGGCCACCGCATCAAACCAACTGACATGCACCACAGGATGGTTTTCTTTTCCGGCGATAGAGCTACCAGGGCCTTCAGGCTGTCTCCAATTAGCCCCTTGTTTCCATTGCCACCATTGGCTTACATCCCGCAACGAAACAGGGCGATCTGTAGCTACAAAAACTAAAGACGCTGGTGCTAGTTGACTATCATCTGGTTTTGGAGTTCCTGGAGGTAATTCTTTTTTGATTTCTTCCCAATCTACGGCTTTTTCAGCAGTGGTTACATAACCCGTAGCTTCTACAAAAGCCGCAAACTGTGCGTTGGTCACTTCATGCACATCCATCCAAAAGGAATCAACCACTACCTCATGCTTTGGATACTCATCTCGCCAGGCCTGATCGTCATCACCTCCCATAGAAAAAGTGCCGCCTGGGATAAGTACCATACCCTCTTTTTTAATATCTGTTGGTTCTTGCGATGTTGTTCTAACAGGAGAATTAAATCGACTTTGCGTAGGAGTGCAGCTATGCCCGGCTGTTTGGGGTTGTTTGGGGGTTTGTTGGCAGCCAATTACAATAAGTAAAATCGATATGTAACGCATATTCATATTTAAGACGAATATAACCAATTAAGCCTTTATGATTTTTTTAGTTTCGCGAATTTCACCACTTTTAAAAGTTATTGAATAAAAACCTTTAGCTATAGCAGTCATATCGATCACTGCATAACCAAGCTGCATGTCCAAATTTCCCGATTTAATAAGTCTGCCATTCGTGTTGTGAATAGAGTATTTTACTAGCGAGTTATTTGTGATTGGATTGACAAAAAGCTTTTCATAAACTGGATTGGGATAGGCGGCCCAAAAAGTTTTAGAACTTTTGGGTGCTGTGCCTAAAGCATAGCAAGAAGCATCAACATAATGCGAAGGCTTAATGATGTTTGAAACCTTGTTATTAGCAAAACTTTGTTGGTTGGTTTGATCAAAAAAAGCGTTATCAACAACTGCGTCTTCTGCTCCCAAAAAGTCTTGCATCAGCGTGGCAAATACTTGTCTATAATCGTGCTGAACTGTTTTGATCTGCCAGTTGTTATTATTGGTCGCTTCTGTCAAATCTACGTTTACACCTGAAATACCTCCCTGCACTGGTTTCCCAAACACAAACATGGGGGCTATCTCGCCATGGTCTGTTCCTAAGTTACCATTTTGCTTTGCCTTACGACCAAACTCAGAAAAGGTAAGCCCAACAATATCATCTCCAATAGAGTCTGAATTTATATCTTGAACAAAAGCATCAACTGCTGCAGAGAGCTCAGTTAATAGGGTAGTATGTCTACCGTTAATATTTCCAACGGATTCATTTTGTGCGTTATGTGTATCAAATCCTCCTATGGTTACCATATATATTTTTGTTTCAATTCCACCTCGTATTAATCGTGCAACAGTTTTCAATTGATTTGCTAAATCCGTGTCTGGATATGAAACAAGATTTTCTGAACCTAAAGCATTAAATGCTGTTTGTATAGCCTCGGCATAGATATTTGCTGCAGCATCCGTATCTACAATATATTGTAATTCTTTTCCGTAGTGTGTGTCTGATGGAATTGAGCTAGGGGCTTGACCAGCCAAACCACTGAGTACGTTGTAGAAATTTTCTGAGTTTTGACCTTCAATATTTAATGCCAAACCATGTTCGTGCTCAGCGTGAAAGCCCAACCAGGTGTTATTTGAACCCAATTGAATGCCTAATGGAAAATTAGATGGAAGTAATCCAGAGTACGCCTCTTCCATAAAACGCCCTAACCAACCACTATCCTTTCCATTATCCCAACTGTTACCATCATTCCCAGTTGCCCAGAGGTCTATGGAGGCAAAATGACTTTTATTTGCAGAAGGGTAGCCTACAGATTGCAACACTCGAAGCATGCCGTCATTAAACAACCCTTTAAAACCATAATTATTTTCCCCAGTTAATAATGCGGGATTAAACACCAAATTCTGATTAATTTCAGCATTTGGATCAACTACCAAGTTGCTATAATTCGAATTCGTTACTGGTATATGGATATCAGGACGCAATGTATCTCTATAGTATCCGTAATTATCGTATGGAATAATGGTATTTAAGCCGTCATTTCCCCCTTTAAGTTCAATAAGTACAATTTTTCGATTAGATATATTACAGTCAAGTGAAGCGTTAGCAAGCTTAAGTGCAGCACCAACCTCAGAAGGCATTAACCCAAGTGCAGAAGCTGTGGCTGACAATTTTATAAATTCTCTTCTTTTCATAGCGGTTACATTAACTGAAATTCTGCAGCATTTACCATTCTTAATATTAAATCATTGAGTCGATTTGTGATAAAAATGGCTGCGTCTGTTGCTTCTGTTGGGTTTTCTGGATTTGGATTTGCGTAAGCAGACCATGCATCATACCAAATATAATTTACTTCACCGTCTTTAATTAGTGATTTAGTGAAGTATGAAATACGGTTTGAGTCAATGGATTCGCAATACAATACCTCTGATAGTTCTTGTACTATAGTTGAAGCGTCTAATGGATTAGATATATTATTCTCTATAAAACTTACACTGTTAAAAAGAGTCCATATTCTTGAATAGTAACTACTGCCATTACTCCCTGTATGTGTTCCTAGAATTTGATTATTCCCGTTCCCGAGGTTATCATTATATGTACCGCCAATAAACGACTTGATGGTATTGTAACGCGCTATAATATTATTTGAATTAAACCAAGCTTGATCAAAAGCTGGTGCTTGATAATCAGCTGGATATCCAGCAACAGTTGCAGGAGCAAACAGATTCATCCCTGAAAATAAAAAAAAGCTGTTATGAGCAAAATTCCACCAAAACAAATAAAATCTAAAGTTTTCATTTGAAGTATCCCAAGATGACCCTTGGGCAACTTGAGGCGTATTTGGATCGGGAATTTTAATATCAAAAATACATATCAATTCATTGAAAAACTGTAGGGGGTTTTTAATAATACCTCCTATATTTTCATTTGTACTATCACTGTCATCTAAATCAAAAAAATGTTTTGATTTTAATAAGGTTTTCAGAACATCCAATAAGTTGTAGCCATTGTTTTGAAGTTGTTGCGCTAATGGAGTGATGATGTCATCTTCAACTTCTTGATCCCATTCGCTACGCACAAACATGCGATACATTTTGCGAACGTAGTTTTTTGCCGTTTCTAATTTGTCAAAAACCATGTCAACAAAATCATCCAACTCTGCTTCTATGGAAGCTTCGGTATTTCCGCCATTAATAACAAGATTGTCAAAAGCATAACTAAAGGTTTTATTACCCGTATCATGTTTGTTAACATTGATATAGCCCATAGGTATGCCGTTGGGATAATGGGGTAGTTTGATTAAGTCTAAATCTGGATTATCTCTATCGCGCTTAAATTTTATACCAGAAAACACTCTGGCGGCCTGAACGACGTCGTGTTCGGTGTAGTTGGTATAATCTCCCTCAGCCACTTGAGGTCCTTTGCCGATAGTAAAAAGCTCTAAAAACTCACGGGCATAGTTTTCATTAGGATTGTTGTTATTGTTATCACCATTGTCCAAATAATAAAGCATGGCATTGTCAAAGGTAATTTTTCTGGCCAGATCTTTTACGCTTTTGTCAGCGTAAAATTGAAGTAGATTGAGGTAATCAAAAAAATGAGCTGATCTACCCGATCCATCATCTTTGGATACTGTAAATGTGGTAAACAAAAACCATGTAAGTTTGTCAATGAGGGTGTTTTGTTTGATGGTATTGTACCACCACCAACCTGCAACTATACCTCTTTTAGGCGCTTGTCTGCATGGGTAAGATGAATTAGACCAATTGGAATCATTGAGCCAATATCCGTCTTGAGTACCAGGACAGTTCGTATTTGCACCACTAGTTATTGGATCGTTGGGCCACTCCATAGCATAGGATTTTTGTGCGGAAAGTATGCTAATCATCTCTGCTGGGGTTTTCCCAATCATCTGATCCAACTCTGATTTAGAATATTGGAAGCAAGCTCGTCTTAACAAATGTTTTGTGTGTCTAAGATCTAGTGTTTGTGTATATTCAATCAAAGAAGCCATTACAATTTATTGATTATTATTTTATCTTTTAATATTTAAATTATTTATAATTTAATTAAATATTTTTGTTAAATCATTTAGACCCAAGAAAACCCAAAAAAGTTTGAAATTATCTTAATTCAAGTTCAATTTTAACTAACATATATTAATAAATACATTTTCAGTTTTTGCAAACTATAATTATTTTAATAGCACCTAAGAAATCATAATTCTTAAAACCCATAAATTTTATCAATTTAAAATTAATTTGAAATTTTGAATACCGTTTTTGCTTTCAGTTGAAATGAAATATAAGCCTTTAAACAGGCCTGTCAAATCCATACTTTCTCCTTTTTCAATAAGCTCTTCTTTTACTTTTTGCCCATTTAGATTGTAAACAGAGCACTTTATTATACCATCTAAATTTGAAAAATAAAGACGCCCTTTTGTTGGGTTTGGGTATATGAAAAGAGTGGAGCTA
>JAFMFL010000031.1 GCA_017856205.1 Flavobacteriaceae bacterium | reverse complement strand
ACGCCCAAAATTTCATCCGTTTCGGCGTGTGCCAATATTTTCACAAATCCGTCGGTATCCATACTTGCTCTAGAGCGTCCCAATGCACGCATCGGAAACTGCCCTTTTTTAAAGGGAACTGCGCTTTCTTTTAATTCCTCCTCTGTTTTTCCCACAGAAGCCACTTCGGGCCAGGTGTAAATCACATTTGGAATCAGGTTATAATCAATATGCGGTTTTTGACCCGCCAAAAACTCAGCAACCAATACCCCTTCTTCTTCGGCTTTGTGCGCCAACATCGCCCCACGTACCACATCGCCAATGGCATAGATATTTGGTGCGGTGGTTTGTAGTTTTTCGTTTACCTCAACCTGTCCACGATCGTTAAGCTTAACCCCTGCTGCCTCGGCGTTCAGTCCATTCGTAAACGGTCTTCTGCCCACAGAAACCAAACAATAATCGCCCTCAAACGTCTGAGGTGCGCCTTTTTTATCGTTTGCGGTAACAGTAATCGTATCGCCATTGCGCTCCACAGCGGTTACTTGGTGCGAAAGGTGAAATTTCACCCCTTGTTTTTTCATTACTTTCATCAACTCTTTAGAAAGTGCAGCGTCTAACACAGGGCTTATGCGGTCAGCGTATTCAATTACGCTCACCTCCGCGCCCAATCGGCGGTACACTTGCCCCAATTCCAATCCAATAACGCCACCACCTATCACCACAAGGTGTTTTGGGATTTCGCTAAGCTCCAAGGCTTCGGTTGAAGTGATAATACGTTCTTTGTCTAGGTTGATAAAGGGCAAACTTCCAGGCGTAGATCCCGTAGCAATAATGGTGTGTTTTGCTTCAATGGTTTGTGCGTCTTTCCCAGTAATGTTAATATGCGTAGCATCTTTAAAAGAGCCCAAACCACGCAATACGGTAATCTTGTTTTTATCCATCAAAAAATCAATTCCCTTAAGGGTTGCGGAAACCACCTCGCGCTTACGGGCAATCATTTGTGCAAAATTGACTTTTAGGGCACCGTCAACATCAATGCCGTGGGTTTTAAAATCTTTAACCGCCGTTTCGTAGTGATGCGAAGAATCCAACAAAGACTTTGAAGGAATACAACCCACATTAAGGCAGGTTCCACCAAGTGTAGGTTCTTTTTCAATTACAACAGTTTTCATACCCAATTGCGCACAACGAATGGCAGCAACATATCCTCCAGGACCCGAGCCAATAACGGCAACATCAAATTGATTCATTTTTTTGATTTAGCTTTACAAATGTACAATGAAGCGGGCAATCGTTGCATATGCTTTTTACTATTCCGAACAAAATCGTATTATTACGCAACAAATGAAACAAAAACCTACCCTATCGCTAGGCATTGCCATCCTTCCTGTACTTGTTTTAGTCATTCTATTGTCTGTAAATGTGGGCGTTTATGGCGATGATGCCTTAAGCGGTTCCAATCAATTTATACTGCTTTTGGGCGGTGCTGTTGCTGCGCTCATTGGCTTTAGGCAACACATTTCGTACAAAGAAATGTTGGCGCAGGTTGCGGAAAATCTAAAATCCGTTACGGGGGCTATTCTTATTTTGCTTTTTGTAGGTGCGTTGGCAGGCACGTGGTTGCTCAGCGGCATTATCCCTGCTATGATTTACTATGGGTTGCAAATCTTGCACCCTACTTATTTTTTGGCAGCCTGTATTGTTATTTGTGCGCTGATATCTGTGGCAACAGGAAGTAGCTGGACAACTTCGGCTACGGTTGGTATTGCACTTATCGGCATTGGAAAAGCCATGGGGCTTCCTGTGGGTATGATTGCAGGAGCGGTTATTTCTGGGGCGTATTTTGGCGATAAAATGTCACCCCTTAGCGATACGACCAACCTTGCCCCTGCTATGGCTGGCGGGGAATTGTTTGCACACATCCGTTATATGAGCCTAACCACAATACCTACCATTTTGGTTACGCTATTGGTCTTTCTTATTATTGGATTTACACAAAACACTGAAAGTGTAGTCCAAACAGATGCGTTACTCTTGGCAATAAAAGAGCGGTTTACCATCAATCCGTTGCTGTTTTTAGCGCCAATAATAGTGGTCATTATGATTGCAAAAAAAACACCGCCGTTGGTTGCGCTGCTTATCGGCACGCTGTTGGGTGTTTTGTTTGCCCTTATTTTTCAGCAACCACTTTTGGCTTTGTTAGCTAATCAGGATGTTGTTTCGTGGTCAGAAACCTACAAAGTAATCATGGATGCCATCACGGTTTCTACCACTATCGAAACCAGTAATCCACTACTAAACGACTTATTCCAATCGGGAGGAATGGCAGGGATGCTTGGCACTATTTGGTTGATAATTTGTGCCATGGTTTTTGGCGGAATTATGGGTGCTATTGGTGCACTCGAAGCCATAAGCGCAGCTTTGTTGCGCTGGGCAAAAAGTACTTTTCAGCTTTTTGCAAGTACGGTGGCTTCCTGTTTGGCAATAAACATTACGGCATCCGATCAGTACCTTTCGATTGTGGTGCCGGGAAAAATGTTTGACAAAGCCTACAGAGACCGTGGGTTAGCCCCAGAAAACCTTAGTCGAACCCTTGAAGACTCAGGAACCGTTACTTCTGTTTTGGTGCCTTGGAATACCTGTGGTGCGTACCAGTCGGGAGTGTTGGGCGTTTCGGTAGCCGAGTATTTTGTATATGCTATTTTTAACTGGCTTAGCCCATTTACCACATTGCTTTACGCTGCCATTGGGTTTAAAATCAAAAAGCTTTTACATTAGCATTAATACTGCTTATTTATATATAGATTTTAAAAATCAACTCTAGCTTTTTATAGCTGCTATTTTCATACATTTAACAAACAAAAAAATATTAAATATGAGCGAAAGTAAATGCCCCTTCCACGGTTCAACAACAACTCCAAACCTTGGAACCCAAAACAAAGATTGGTGGCCTAATCAATTAAATTTAGACATTTTACGTCAACACGACACCAAGAGTAATCCTTTGGCAAATTTTGACTACAAAAAAGAAGTTAAAAATCTTGATATCGAAGCAGTGAAAAAAGATATTAAAACTGTACTTCGCGATAGTCAAGACTGGTGGCCTGCAGATTACGGACATTATGGGCCATTTTTTATTCGCATGACCTGGCATGCAGCTGGAACTTACCGCACCGGAGATGGTCGTGGGGGCGCTGCTACAGGAGCACAGCGGTTTGCTCCATTGAATTCATGGCCAGACAACGGAAACTTAGACAAGGCTAGAAGACTACTTTGGCCTATTAAGGAAAAATATGGAAATCTTTTAAGTTGGGCAGATTTGCTTGTTCTTGCAGGTAATGTTGCCATTGAAGATATGGGTGGTCCAAATCATGGCACAGCCCTAGGTAGAGAAGATATTTGGCATCCAGAAAAAGATATTTATTGGGGTGCTGAAGATGAATGGCTTGGAGATAATCGCTATGGTAAAACCCGTCAAGATTTAGAAAATCCGCTTGCTGCGGTTCAAATGGGGCTTATTTATGTAAATCCCCAAGGGCCTAACGCTAACCCCGATCCAGCATTATCAGCACAAGATGTTCGTGAAACCTTTAAGCGTATGGCAATGAATGATGAGGAAACTGTTGCCCTTACTGCAGGAGGTCACACTTTTGGTAAGGCGCATGGCGCTGGAGATGAAGCTCATGTAGGGGCTGAGCCAGAGGGAGCGTCTATAGAAGCACAAGGGTTTGGTTGGTTAAGCTCTCACAAATCAGGAAAGGGTGTAGATACAATAACTAGTGGTATTGAGGGTCCTTGGACTACCAATCCTATTCAATGGGATATGGGCTATCTAACCCTACTGTTTAAATACGAATGGGAATGCAAAAAAAGTCCTGCTGGAGCATGGCAATGGCACCCTATAAATTGTGCTGAAGAAGATATGGTTCCGCAAGTAGACGGAAGTGATGAAAAAGTACTTCCCATGATGACTACAGCTGACATGTCTATGAAAGTTGACCCTGAATACCGCAAAATATGTGAGCGTTTCATGGAAAACCCTGATGCATTTGGTGAGGCGTTTGCACGCGCATGGTTCAAGCTGCTTCATAGAGATATGGGCCCCAAAAGCAACTATGTTGCTGGAGATTTTAAAGACGTAGAATACATTTGGCAAGACCCTGTTGCGGCTGGTAAAACTCTTTCGGATAATGAAGAAAAAGCGGTTCGTACTGAATTGGCAAATAGCGGACTGACACAGCAGCAAATGATCGAAACCGCATGGGCATCTGCTTCCACATTTAGAGGCTCTGATAATCGTGGTGGCGCTAATGGCGCAAGAATACGATTGGAACCTCAAAAAAACTGGGAGGTAAATAATCCATCACAATTAGCAAGTGTTTTGGAAGTATATGAACAAATTGCTGCTGATACGGGTGCCAGTATTGCTGATATTATTGTTATTGGAGGTGCAGTTGGTATTGAAATGGCCAGTGGAACCAAAGTAAAGGTAACTACAGGTCGTGGAGATGCCACACAAGAAAATACCGATATAAACTCTTTTGAATTGCTAAAACCCAGAGCTTGTGGATTTAGAAACTATTCAGAAAAGGAATTTGCGGTTTCACCCGAAGAAATAATGTTGGACAAGGCACAACTTTTAGGATTGAATCCTGTTGAAATGACCGTTTTAGTTGGCGGATTGCGCGCTATGGGTGTTTCTCATTCTGGCGATGGTATTTGGACTAATGGAAAACTTGACAATTCATGGTTTAAAGCACTTTTATCTATGGATGTAAAGTGGCATACTTCTGGATATAATTCTTATAATGGAGTTGATAGATCTACTGGGGAAAACGTTCGCACAGCGTCTCGTACTGATTTGGTATTTGGTTCAAATTCCGAGCTTAGAGCTATTGCAGAAGTTTATGCTCAAGATGATAATAATGAAAAGTTTGTAAACGATTTTATTACAGCTTGGAATAAAGTCATGAACGCAGATCGATTTGATTTGAATTAAGATTGTTTAAAGGTAAAATACCATTAACGTTAAAAACCCGATAACTTCATCGGGTTTTTTTGTTGTATTTTTGACTATATAAACCATATGAGTTTTAAAGAGAAATTCCGCTTAAAAGGACTCAACCGCCAACAACAAATTGTGTGGGGTGCTTTTTGTGTGCTTATTGCCATATTGCTGTTTACTGCCTTTGCTTCCTTTTTTCAAACATGGAAAGTTGACCAAAGTGCCATCGGAGAACTTTCCAACAGAGATATACCGGTTAAAAACAGCATTCGAAAATTAGGTGCTTCGCTTAGCCATTTGTTTATTTACCAAGGGGTTGGTGTAGGTGCTTTTTTCATTGCTTTTATGATTTTAGTCACTGGCGTAAGTCATTTTATCAATTTCGGAACAAACAAACTAGGCATTCGTTGGATTTGGACATTGTTATTATCGCTTTGGTTATCGATTGGTATGGCCTTGATTTTACCAAAATATCCATTGCTAAGTGGTGTAACAGGGTTTGAGGCAAATGCCTTAATGGTACACTACATTGGTCCGTTGGGGGTTGCTAGCATATTGTTGCTTATTGCCGTAGCCTTTTTGGTATATCAACTAAAATGGAAACCTGAAAACCTGCGCTTTTCATCCAAAAAAACAGCATCTGCAAATATGGTTGAAGATGAGGTAACTGAAGTTTCGTTTGATTCTCCTGATACTGAAAAAGAACCACCAATTTTAGAAGAAGATAAGCCTGAACCGATAAAAAAATCAGCTTCTAAAATGGGCGACGATGTAGCTCTATCGGTCACAGAAACCGAGGAGGACGAAATCTTAAAAAAGGCAAAAAAGTTGGTTGCAGATTTTGGTGAAGTTGATCCAACCCTAGAATTAAAAAATTTCCGCTCTCCTACCGAGTCATTGCTAAAAAGCTATCCTCACGAAGGCATTACCATTAATGAGCAGGAGCTTGAAGAAAACAAAGAGCGCATTGTGGGTACGCTCAAAAATTATCAAATTGGGATTGCAGATATCAAAGCGACTATTGGTCCAACGGTAACGCTTTATGAAATAGTTCCTGCAGCGGGTGTTCGCATTTCTAAAATCAAAAACTTAGAGGACGATATTGCGCTGTCACTGTCTGCGTTGGGCATACGAATTATTGCGCCTATCCCTGGAAAAGGAACTGTTGGTATAGAAGTCCCAAACAAAAAAGCAACTATTGTTTCGATGCGCTCAGTAATACTAGCTAAAAAGTTTCAAGAGGCAGAAATGGAACTTCCACTTGCGCTTGGAAAAACCATCAGCAACGAAACTTTTGTGGTGGATTTGGCTAAGATGCCGCACCTACTCATGGCAGGAGCAACTGGACAAGGAAAATCGGTGGGATTAAATGCGATTTTAACATCACTTTTATACAAAAAGCACCCTGCCGAAATCAAGTTTGTTCTTGTTGATCCAAAAAAGGTAGAGCTTACACTTTTCAACAAAATTGAACGCCATTATTTGGCAAAATTAACGGATGCTGATGATGCCATAATTACTGATAACAAGCAAGTTATTAATACACTAAATTCGTTGTGTATTGAAATGGATACGCGTTACGACTTGCTCAAAACAGCCATGTGTCGCAATATCAAAGAATACAATGCCAAGTTCAAAGAACGAAGGCTAAATCCACACGATGGCCATGTCTATTTGCCTTATATCGTGTTGGTTATTGATGAGTTTGCAGACCTTATCATGACCACGGGAAAAGAAGTAGAAACCCCCATAGCACGCCTGGCACAGTTAGCACGAGCCGTTGGAATTCACTTGATTATTGCCACGCAACGCCCATCGGTGAATGTCATTACAGGACTTATTAAAGCCAATTTCCCTGCTCGCATCGCTTTTCGGGTTACTTCCAAAGTTGACTCAAGAACTATTTTAGATAGCGGTGGTGCAGACCAATTGATAGGTCGAGGTGATATGTTATTTACACAAGGAAACAATCTCATCAGACTGCAATGCGCATTTGTGGACACACCCGAAGTGGAAAAAATTACAGATTTTATTGGGTCGCAACGTGCCTATCCCGATGCACATTTATTGCCTGAATACGTTTCTGAGGAATACGAGTCAACAAAAGAAAATAATATCGAAGACCGCGATGCCCTATTTAGGGAAGCCGCAGAAGTAGTTGTGAATGCCCAGCAAGGTTCGGCATCGCTTTTGCAACGCAAACTAAAACTGGGGTATAATAGAGCAGGTCGCATCATCGACCAATTAGAAGCCGCAGGAATTGTGGGACCTTTTGAAGGAAGTAAAGCCCGAGAAGTCATGTTTAGAGACGTGATTTCGTTACATGAATTTTTAGCAAAAGAAAATGAAAATTAATCTCTTATTTTTTAGCCTACTCTGCACTGGATTTGTATTTGCGCAAAACCAAGACCAACGTGCTGCAACATTATTGGAAGAAGTTTCTGAAACTCTAGCCAATTATTCCAATATATCTATAGAATTTAGTTATGAATTGGTAAACCGAAAAGAATATATCAAGCAAAAAGAACAAGGTACATTGGTTTTGCAAGACAATAAATACCTGCTCAACTTAATGGGTATTAAGAAACTTAGTGATGGTGAGAATGTGCACACCATTAACAAAGAAAACCAAGAAGTACTCATTGAACCCGTGGATACGGAGCTTAACGAAGGGATGAATCCCTCCGAGCTGTTTTCATTTTATAAAGAAGGATATCGGTTTTCGTGGGATATTGCACAACCCTTATATGGCGGCAGAACGATTCAATTTGTTAAGCTAACACCAATTGATACCTATGCACAAGCAGCCTATTTGCTTTTGGGCATCGATACCAAAACAAAACATATTTATAAACTTATTGAAGTAGGCGATAACGGAACTGAGACAACCCTAACCGTGCGGTCGTTTACACCAAACAAAACGTTAGCTCCAAACACTTTTGTCTTTTCCGAGGCAGACTATCCAAACTACTATATCGATAGATTTTAATGAAGCTACCGTTAATAGACCGTTACATTTTAAAAAGCTATCTTACTGTTTTAGTAAGTTTCTTTTTTATTCTGATGTTTATTTTCATCATTCAAACCGTATGGGTTTTTATTGATGAGTTTGCTGGCAAAGGCCTAGATATCAGTGTATTGCTCCGGTTTTTACTGTTTTATTCGCCAAAATTAGTTCCATTAGTCTTACCACTTACAATCCTTTTGGCGTCCATAATGACCTTTGGGAATTTTGCAGAGCGTTACGAGTTTGCAGCCATGAAATCTGCTGGAATTTCCTTAGTACGTGCCATGCGCCCACTTATCATTGTTAACAGCATAGCTTGTCTGGCCACATTTTATGTTGCAAACACCGTAATTCCACTGGCAGAATTCAAGACGTATAATCTTAGAAAAAACCTTTCCAAAATGCGTCCAGCATTAGCCATCACTGAAGGAATGTTCAACGATATTGGCGAAAGCAACATTAAAGTGGAAAGAAAGTACGGAGAAAATGATAAGCTACTTGAGGGGGTAATCATCCACGAAAAATCGCCCAATCAAATCAATAATGTGGTAATTAAAGCCGCACGAGGAGAACTTAAAAGTGAAGAGCTACAAGAAGGTTTGCAGTTGGTTTTGTATGACGGATATCGATACGAGGAAGTTGAGCAAAAAAATAAAAGTAAAAAGAATGATCCGCATAGCCGAATTGCCTTTAAGCAATACACAATGAACATTGATTTAAGATCATTTAACAATGTAGATTTAGAAGAAATCAGTTATACCAACACCTTTAAAATGCAAAATATTGAAGAGCTAAGCCAAAGCATAGACTCATTAACAAAAGACTATGTTTCGGAAATTGAAGGTTTTGCCAAAACTGTGTATCTCAGAGCAGGAATTAAATCTGTTGACAGACTAAAAAATTCATACACAAATTATAGCTACAAAGGAAAAAGCGCCTATTTGGATTTATATACCATAAGTCAGCAAAAACGAATTTTGGAGAGTGCAAAACAAAATATTGAAATGCAAATCAGCAATTTCAACAACCAAAAACGCGTGTTTTTTATTCGTGAGAAAGTGATAAACCTCCACCGGCTATGGCGTGATGATAAATTTGTAAATGCTTATGCTGCACTACTTTTATTCTTTGTGGGGGCACCACTTGGTGCGATCATCAGAAAAGGTGGCTTTGGATTGCCAATTGTAGTTGCTTTAACCATATTTTTGACCTATCATTTTGCAGGTACGCTATTCAAAAACAGCGCAGAAGACGGCAGCCTTCATCCTTTCTGGGGTGCATGGCTCATTTCTATTGTGCTAACTGTTGTAGGTTTAGTTGCTACGATTCGTGCCAGCAAAGACAAATCTGTTTTTGATATAGAGGGATTGAAATTAAATTTAAAAGTGCCCCTACATCTAATTGTAAAAAGATTGAAAAAATGAAAAAAGACATTCGTTTAGACCGTATTGAAGATGCCATTGAAGACATTCGAAACGGAAAAGTAATCATTGTGGTAGATGATGAAAATCGTGAAAACGAAGGAGATTTTGTGGGTGCAGCAGAAATGGTTACACCTGAAATGATAAACTTTATGGCAAAAGAAGGTCGGGGGTTAATTTGTACCCCCATCACTGAGAAGCGTTGCAGAGACTTAGACCTCTACCCTATGGCGAGCAACAATACCGACCCTATGGGAACTGCTTTTACCATTTCCATCGATTTAAAAGGGAATGGCGTGACTTCAGGGATTTCTGTAGCAGACAGAGCTAAAACGGTTCGAAAACTAATCAGTCCTGATGCCAATGCGCATGATTTTCTGCGTCCTGGGCACATTTTTCCGTTAGCCGCAAAAGAAGGGGGTGTTTTACGTCGCACTGGACATACCGAAGCCGCCATTGACTTTGCGCGCTTGGCTGGGTTTCAACCGGCTGGAGTGATTGTCGAAATCATGAACGAAGATGGCACTATGGCGCGCTTACCACAACTCCGAAAAGTAGCTGATGAGTTTGACCTTAAGCTTGTTTCCATTGAAAATTTGGTAAGCTATCGCATGAAACACGATAGCTTAATAGAAGTGAAAGAAGACTTTGAAGTAGAAACCACCTATGGAGCGTTTCGACTTCGTGCCTTTCATCAAAACACGAATAACCAAATCCACATTGCACTAACAAAGGGCACTTGGGAAGCAGATGAGGCTGTACTGACACGTGTACATACCCAACAGTTAAATAGTGATTTATTACGCATTCTAAACCAAAATGCAACAAGCTCTCTTGATGCCATCTTTAAGCACATAGAAAAAGAAGGCAAAGGAGCTGTGATTTTTATCAATCAATTACAACCCGCGCAACGTTTGTTGGAGCACCTAAAAGTGATTCAAAACCCAAAAGAGAACACACGTAAAATGGACGAAAAAGATTTTGGTATAGGTGCGCAAATGATTCACGCGGTTGGGATTCACAAAATAAAACTGCTGTCTAACAGTGATAAAATCAAGCGTGTAGGTATGTCTGGGTATGGGCTTGAGATTGTTTCGTACGAAACGTATTAGAACATTCCACCACCACCACCACTTTTTTCGTCATTGTCACGTTGTTTTCTTGCTTTAGCACGGTATTTTCCACTACCATAACGGTAGTTAAATCCAAGCTGAACGGTGCGGCTTTCCCAATTAAATTCACCTTCTTGCTCAAACGGCAAGCGTGAACCAAATCGAAATCTCATAGTATCAAACACATCGTTAAATCCAATATTTACAGTTCCTTTTCCCTTGAGTACATTTAATCTTGCGCCCAGATTCATAAAGTACATGGGAAGAATATCAAACTGTAGGGTTTTATTTTTCCCCCTGTAAAATAGAAACGCTGTAAAGGTTAGCTTTTTGCTCGCACTAAAACTGTTATACATTCTAAAATTCCATGAAACGTTATCTACAACATTGGCGTCTCTAATAATAGTAGCTACCGTGGCTTGCTCCAGAGGCACATCAATATGTTCTGCAATCCCTTTTTGGGTCTGCGAGAACAAATCAAAACTGGTATTAAACGACCACCATTTTGTAGGTTTGTAATTGGACGAAAGCTCTACACCATATGCAGAAGAGTCATCAAAATTGTCGTGTGTTAAAATTATCTTTCCAGATGTTACATCGCTTTTATCTACATATAGCGCACGATTTATTTCGTTTGAAATAGCACGGTAAAACACACTACTTGTAATTGAGCCATTTTTAAGCCTTCGGGTATAATTTATTTCTAACGAATTGGTAAACTGCGGGAGCAATTTTTGATTTCCATATGATGAAACCAGCGGAGTTGACCATTCTTTTATAGGATTTACCTGTCCAATTCCAGGGCGGTCTATACGACGGCTATAGCTCAATTGGTACGACTTTTTTTCTGTGGGCGAATAGGTCAAATAAAATGAAGGATACAGCTGAGTATAGTCGTTTGAAAATGGATTTAACTCCGTTTTCTTCGTATTCCCCGTTGTGAGGGTTTCCTTTGCATTAGCAGAAACCTCAACCGACTCGGCTCTAACTCCTACCTGATACGTCCATTTATTTAGCTTTCCGCCATAAGTAGCATACAGGGAATAAATGTCACGAGTATAGTCAAATTCAGTATCGGGTGCTGGTCCAAAAACGCCTTTGCTATTAATAGACTCCCCTGTCGAAGAAAACATAATGAGTGTATTAAATAAGCGCGCCTCAGCACCTAACTCCAATTTACTGTTCTCTGTTAATGGGTTAACGTAATCCAAGTTGATGGTTGTTCGTTTTCTATCAGTTTCGTTTTTATCATCGTAATTTTTTGAATTTACAGGAAACGGATAGGTAAACGCCACAGGATTTTTTGAATCAAAAATGTTGTGATCTACTTCTAGCTCAATATTACTTCCTTCTTTATCAAAGTCGTGTTTGTAGTTAAAGTTATACTGTGCTGAAGTGTTATCTGATTGTGCATCAAAATTCTGATAATCGTTTGATTCGATATTATTTTCATAAGAAATCGTTCGTGTTGAGCCGTTTGTGCTGTTTTCAGCAGGATTCTGACTTGTAAATAGGGATACTGTGTTTTTGTCGTTTAAATAGACATCCACACCAACCTTGAAAATATGCGACTCTCGCTCATCAAAAAACTTAAAATACTGCTCAGAGAGGTCTTGAGGACGTTCAATGTGACCATGATTGGCATTTTTAGAGATGTTGTTGCTGTAATTTCCATAGACATTAAATTTTCCCTTGCGGTAATTTAGATTAAGTCCGCTGTTGAATTTCGGATTTATTTCTTTGCTCCAATTGGCGTTCAATGCGCCATTAAAACCAACAAGTTGATTTTTGTGAAGTACAATATTGATGATGCCACTCATACCATCTGGATTGTATTTTGCCGACGGATTGGTGATAAGCTCCACCGCTTTGATTGCCGAAGACGGAATCTGCTTTAGCAATTGCGCTGCGGGGATATTAGACAGCTTTCCATCCACCATAACGGGAACATTCTCATTGCCCCGAAGGCTTATTGCCCCAGATTGTGGGTCAATGTTTATGGAAGGGATACCTACCAATAGTTCGGAAGCCGTTCCAGCGGCTGCCAAATCTTTTCCAATTGTAATAACTTTTCTATCAACTTTTTGCTGTATGGTTGATACTTCACCAATAACATCTACGCCTTCCAGTTCGGTGGATTCTTCAATAAGAGCAATTTTATCGAGTTTAACAACATACGTATCGCCACCAATAGTAACGGATTGGGCATGTTTTTTATAGCCAATAAATTGTATGGTAAGTGAGTGTGTACCCTCAGGGATTTTATCCAGTTTAAAATACCCTTTCTCATCTGTAATTGCGCCTGTTATGGTTTCCCCGTTGGCATTGCTAAGCACCACACTTACATAGGGTAATGGCTGGTTTAGGGAAGCATCATATACAAGTCCCGAAATAGCACCTGTTTTGGGAATACTAGCAGTGGCTGCGATAGTATTAAAAAGTAAAAAAAATACACAAAAAGCTTTTGAGAAAATTTGCCGATTCATGGTTGTTCATTTTTAAGTCTATTGACTTGGGTTCAGGGGTATAACGAACAACCAAAAATAATGTTACATCACAACATTAAAAAAACCAGAGTTTGATTGCCATAGCAACTACCATAGTCACCATAACAGCTTTAATAACACCCTCGCCTTTTTTTACTGAATATCGAGAGGCAAAATAAGCCCCAGCAGCATTACCCGCTGCCAATGCAATACCATATTTCCATTCAATATGCCCAGAAAGAGCAAATGTGGCTAAGGCTCCCGTTGTATAAATAAACGCAACAGCCACTTTGGTGGCATTTACTCGAATCAAGTCCATGCGGTTTACATAGTTCATAAACAGCATCATAATAAAGCCAATTCCTGCATTGATAAAACCGCCATAAATACCAATAAAAAAGAATCCTACCATAGACCAGATAAGGGTTTTGCCAGTAGTTCTTGGAGTAGTCACAAGGTCATTGTATTTGGGTTTAAACACCATAAGTACTACCACTACTATCATGATAATGGCTAAAATTCGGTTGAATATATTTCCATCAATGTCAATAGCAATTCTAGCACCCAATAGCGCACCAAGCAATGCGACGCCACCCAAGTACAAGCTAAAAGGATACGAATTGATTTTTTTACTTCTAAAACCTAAGGTTGCCGAGCCAGTAGCAACCAAAATGGCAATACGATTGGTACCATTTGCAGTTGCCGAGGGCAACCCTAAAAAAATGAGTAAGGGCAACGTAAGTAACGAGCCACCTCCTGCCATGGTATTTATAAATCCGGCAAAAAGTCCGGCGCCAATAAGCAATACTAAATCGTAGGGAAAATCAATCATAACGCAAATGTAGGCATTCGCAGAAACAAGGAATAAATGCGTTTTTAGAAATAAAAAAAGGGACTATATTTGCAGCCATTGGAAGAATGGCAGAGTGGTCGAATGCGGCGGTCTTGAAAACCGTTGAGGGTCACACCTCCGGGGGTTCGAATCCCTCTTCTTCCGCAAAAAGAAACCAAGTGTGTCAGCACTTGGTTTTTTTGTTATACAAACTGAAGTTTACTTCATGTTTAAATGATGAAAAAGCCAAATACTTTATGTAAGAAAGTTGGTTTCTATGCTTGCCTAGGATGCCCACAAGGGTTCACGTAGTAATCTTCTTCTTCCGCAATAAAGAAAACCCACAACAGCAGTTGTGGGTTTTACATACAATAAAGCTACTCTACGCGCTCTGGATAATCCGTAATAATACCGTTTACGCCCATTTCGGTCAGTGCAGCAATATCTGCTGGATTATTTACTGTATAGGGAATTACTTTTAATCCATACGCCTGTATGGCATGAACAACATCGGCATTGAGTTGTCTGAAATTCGGGTTGATAGCAACTGCATTGAGTTCATAGGCTATATCTACCGCATCTAACGGATTTTTATCTGTCAGTATGGCAATATCGTATTTATTTGTAACTTTTTTAAAATCACGGAGTTCGTCCCAATTAAAACTAGAAACATATAGCTGTTCAGCAGTAAAAATTCCTCTGGAAACAAAATCATCAAAAAGAGAAATTGTGCCCTCGGCAGTATGTGCGCCTTTAAGCTCAACATTTACACTTGTTGCACCACTAATTTCTGTAAGTACTTCTTTAAGCGTAGGAATTTTGGCACTTCCCAATACCAATAGTTTTGACAATTCAGTAAGAGTTTTGGTCTCTATCGCACCACTTCCGTTTGTAAGTTTTCCAAGGGTTTTATCATGAAAAACAACCAACTCACCTGAAGCAATGCGAAATACATCAATTTCAATAGCATCCACGCCGAGCTTTAAAGCAGCTCTTATAGAAGGTAAGGTGTTTTCAGGGGCGTGTCCCATGGCACCGCGATGCCCT
>JAFMFL010000109.1 GCA_017856205.1 Flavobacteriaceae bacterium | reverse complement strand
AACTTGGATTTGCGTTTGGACCGAAAATAATGGGCGCACCTGTCTGTTTGGCAAGGGTAATATGCCCACTCACAAAATCGGCGTGGAAGTGAGTTTCAAAAACGTATTTGACTTTGGCATTATCACGTTGGGCGCGCTCCAAATAGGGTGCTGTTTCACGAAGCGGGTCAATGATAGCAACTTCCCCATAACTTTCAATATAATAAGCGCCTTGCGCCAAACATCCTGTGTATAATTGCTCTACTTTCATGTTAACTTTGATTGCTTCTGTAAAAATAAGGTTTATCTTTCATCAATCCTCACTTTTGGTTTGAAGTGAAATTTTTTCTTGAAGATTTGTTTTAGGGGTTTTATGAGTAGCAAATTCATAAGCTTCCAGGGTATTCACAAAGAAATTTTCGTGCCCTATTAAGTCAATGAGTTTTGAATTTTTGATGATATCTCTAGTGGGTCCAATCACTTCAGAGAACAATACGGCAATTCCTTGTTGTTGCAGATCTGTTATCAGCTTTTCGAGCATAAACACTGCGCTACTATCAATATAATTTATAGGATCTGATTTTATAATGATGGTAGTAGGAGCTGTTTTTTGCGCAGCTATAGCTGCATGTAATTCGGATTTAAAATAGTCTTTGTTGCCAAAGTATAATTGCGCATCAAAACGAAAAACAAGCACGCTGGAATTGAGTTCTATAGCTTCTTTAAACCTGTTAATGTTTCTAAAATAAGAGGTGCCTTTTATCCTTCCTAAAACAGCAACATGCGGTTTTGAAGTTCTGTACACCATAAGCAGCAACGCCAACAGTGTTCCAAACAAAATCCCCTCTATAATGCCCACAAAAAGGGTGAGTAAAAAAGTTGTGATAAGTAAAGCAAATTCGTCCTTTCTTCTCTTAAATAATTGTTGCGGATAACGGATGTCAATCAACCCAAAAACAGCAACAATAATTATGGCAGCTAATACGGCATTAGGCAAATAATAGAACAGGGGTGTCAAAAACAACAGCGTAAGCCCAACCAAAACAGCACTAACTAGGTTAGCAAGACCTGTCTTGGCTCCACTTAAATCATTAATGGCTGTTCGGGCAAAACTGCCCGTAGAAGGATATGACCTAAAGAAAGCACCAACAATATTAGCTGTGCCCAGTGCAATAAGCTCTTGATTGGGTCTTAATGTATTACCGTGTTTATTCTCCATGGATTTGGCTATAGACATGGCTTCCATAAAACCAATAAGCGCCAAGGTAATGGCAATGGGAAAGAGGTCTTTTAGGGTTACAACATCAATCACCGGGAGATTAAAAGCGGGCAAGCCTTTAGGAATTTCAGCAACTATTTCCACACCTTTCATGTGGAGTTTTAGCGACATAACCGCCAAAATACTCAACACTACCACTACCAATGCCCCGGGAATTTTTTTGCTGATGTTCCGCATAACCAATAGCATCAGAATAGCGATTGCCCCAATGCCAAACGCATACAGATTTATAGGGTTTAATGCAGAAAATAGTTCAATAAGTATAAGGTGCAGCTTGCTGTTTCTTCCTGCTTCAATACCAAACAAATGGCTTAGTTGGCTACAACCTATAATAAGTGCCGCTGCTGAGGTAAACCCACTAATGACTGGGGTGGATAAAAAATTGACCAAAAACCCCATTTTGAACATCCCGAGCACGATCTGCAGACAGCCCACAAACAACGCCAACACGATTGCCATGGCGATATAAGTTTCTACACCAACAATCGATAGGGCACCTAACCCCGCAGCTACCAAAAGGGAATCCATAGCAACAGGTCCTACATTTAACTGTGGTGATGTTCCCATAAGCGCATATATCAATTGAGGCATTAGCGCAGCATAAAGCCCATATATTGGTGGTAGCCCTGCAATCATAGCATAAGCCATACTTTGTGGAATAAGCATTATACCAACAGTAAACCCTGCCGAAAGGTCACTGGCAAGAAAGGCCTTCTTATAGTTCGGCAACCATGAAAGGATGGGAAATAACCGCTTTATCATCTAATGCAAAAGTACCACTTATTAAAAAAAGTGTATTATTTTGAGAGTCTTCGGCCTCTTCGATGCAATTACATTACTTTTGCCGCTTAAAATTTAAGCGATGAAGCCATTTAAACTCATTGATTCCACCAACGGAGGCAGCGTCAAAAACGATATGCTTTCAGGGCTAACGGTGGCATTGGCATTGGTCCCTGAAGCAGTCGCTTTTGCTTTTGTGGCAGGAGTGTCCCCCGTAGTGGGGCTTTACGGTGCTTTTATGATGGGGCTTATCACCTCAGTTTTTGGCGGCAGGCCTGGAATGATTTCGGGAGCAACAGGTGCTATGGCGGTAGTGATGGTACATTTGGTTAGCGAAGGAAACGCGATTGGTGGCAACGACACCGCTGGACTACAGTTTTTGTTTGTAACGCTAATTTTAGCGGGGCTAATTCAAGTGACTGCAGGCGTATTGCGGTTGGGAAAATTTGTTCGTATGATACCGCATTCGGTGATGATGGGCTTTGTAAATGGGTTAGCGATTGTCATTTTCTTGTCTCAGCTGGGCATGTTTAAAAGTCAGGGGGAATGGCTTTCAGGCACCTCACTTTTCACTATGATAGGGCTTGTTGCGTTGACCATGGGGATTATGGTTGGCCTACCTTATGTGACTAAAAAAGTACCGGCGGCACTTACCGCTATTGTGGTGGTATCGGTTTTGGTGATTTTTGGCGGATTGGAAACCGAAACGGTGCGCTCGTTTGTGGTTGCCAATGGCGGTAGTGGCATTGAGGCAGGACTCCCAAGTTTTCATGTTCCTGTTGTAGCGGTTTCCTATGAAAATCTACTTTTTATCCTTCCTTATGCGTGTATTTTGGCAGCGGTTGGGCTTATCGAGTCCCTGATGACACTAAACCTTATCGACGAGCTAACCGACTCGCACGGCAGTGGAAACCGGGAATGTGCCGCGCAAGGATTAGGCAATATTGTAAATGGCTTTTTTGGTGGCATGGGCGGTTGCGCCATGATTGGACAAAGTATTATCAACATCAAATCTGGAGGGCGTGGACGCCTCTCTGGGATTACGGCTGCGGTAGCTTTATTGGGTTTTATTTTGTTTGGGGCACGTTATATTGAGCAAGTTCCCATTGCCGCACTTGTTGGGGTCATGTTTATGGTGGTGATTGGCACTTTTGCATGGAGCACGTTTCGCATTTGGAATAAAGTGCCAAAAGCGGATATTATTGTGATTGTTCTGGTTACGGGCCTTACGGTACTTTTCGATTTGGCGATTGCTGTCTTGGCCGGTGTAATCGTTTC
>JAFMFL010000030.1 GCA_017856205.1 Flavobacteriaceae bacterium | reverse complement strand
ACCAAAGGCGTTAGGTAAACCTGCATTGGGATGTGCCGAAACAAATCGGCTGGTGTTGTGTCCAAGACGTTGGACGTAAGGTTTTAATTGATCAGCGCCCAAGGCGCAATTAAATCCAACACTCAACACATCGATATGTGAAATAGAAATCAAAAACGCTTCTACCGTTTGCCCCGAAAGCGTACGGCCAGAAGCATCCGTAATGGTGCCACTTACCATAACTGGCATGTCAATTTGCTGCTCTTCCTTAATCTCGTCAATAGCATAAAGCGCAGCTTTAGCATTAAGCGTATCAAAAACCGTTTCGACCAACAAAATATCTACTCCCCCTTCAATCAAGGCTAGGGCTTGTTCGCGATAAGCTTCTTTGAGTTCATTGAACGTAATGGCACGATAACCTGGGTCATTAACATCAGGGGACATACTTGCAGTTTTATTGGTAGGTCCAATAGAGCCTGCCACAAAACGTGGCTTATTGGGGGTTTTAGCTGTAAAATCGTCGGCAGCTTTTCGGGCAATTTTTGCCGAAGTTACATTGAGCTCGGTGACATAGTCTTCCAAAGCATAATCCGCCATGGCAATGCTAGTACCCGAAAATGTATTTGTTTCAATAATATCTGCGCCTGCTTCAAGGTATTTTGCATGGACTTCGTAAATGGCTTTGGGCTGCGTAATGGAGAGTAAGTCATTATTCCCAGCAAGTGGAATGTGGTGATTTGCAAAGGGCTTGCCACGAAAGTCTTCTTCCGTAAAAGCATAGGCTTGCAGCATAGTACCCATAGCACCATCGAGCACTAAAATACGTTCCGATAAAAGGGCCTTAAGTGTGCTCACAATACAGAATCTAATGCTTGCTTTAGGTCGCTAATAATGTCATCGGTATGCTCCAATCCTACCGAAATACGAATAAGTCCATCCGTAATATCTACTGCCAAGCGGTCTTCATCACTCAACTTATTGTGCGTAGAAAGCGCAGGATGAGTGACTATGGTACGGGTGTCGCCCAAGTTTGAAGAACGTGAGCACAACTGCACGGCATCGATAAATTGTTTTCCGCCCGAAAGTCCATTTTTAACCTGAAATGCAATGACGTTTCCACCTCTTGTCATTTGTTTTTTGGCAATTTCATATTGTGGGTGATTTGGAAGAAAAGGATAGCGTACCTCCTCTACCGCATCATGTCCGAGCAAAAAGTCAGCTACTTTTTCAGCATTGTCACAATGCTTGTCCACTCGAACCGCCAAAGTTTCCAAACTTTTGGATAATGTCCATGCATTAAACGGCGATATGGAAGGTCCCGTGTTGCGTGCAAACAAATAAATTTCACGAATCAAATCGGCACGACCTACCGTAATACCTCCAAGTACTCTTCCCTGCCCATCAATAAGTTTGGTTGCGGAATGAATCACTAAATCGGCACCAAAAGCAATGGGTTTTTGGAGGTAAGGCGTTGCAAAACAATTATCAATTATTAGAATAAGGTTGTGCTTTTTTGCCAATACGCCTAGGCGTTCCAAATCCAATACTTGCAAACCAGGATTAGTAGGCGATTCAGCATAAATCACTTTAGTGTTGGGCGTAATAAGGTCTTCAAATCGGTCTAAATCAGCCACATCAAAATAGGTGGTTTCAATGTTCCATTTGGGCAAAAACTTGGTAAATAACCCGTGTGTAGAACCAAATACCGCGCGCGCAGATAAAATATGGTCTCTGCTATTTAAAAGCGCCGCAAAAGTACCAAATACGGCAGCCATACCTGTAGCAAAGGCGTAGCCGTCTTCGGCTCCTTCCATTTTGCAAATTTTTGCTACAAGCTCACTGGTATTGGGATTGGTAAATCTACTGTAGATGTTTTTCTCCTTTTCATCAGCAAAGGAAGCCCGCATATCTTCGGCATCGTCAAAAACAAAGCTCGAAGTAAGGTATAACGGTACGCTGTGCTCGCTGTGCTGTGAACGCGCTACTTGCGTGCGAATCGCATCCGTTTCAAATTTTCTATTCTGGGACATAAGGAATGTTGTTTACAATTACAGAAAAACTAATTTGAGCAGTTGCCGCTAAGGTCAACGAAACCGAACAGTATTTGGTAAATGACAAATGTGCTGCGCGGTAAATTTTTTCGGGTTTTACATCCCCAGAAACACGAACCGTAGCATGTACTTTGGTAAAAAGCGAAGGTGCAGGTTTATCTTCACGGTCTCCGTCAACATCAATTTCCAACGAATCAAAAGCCACTTTTTGTTTGTTTAAAATGGAAATAATATCGATACTCGAACAACCCGCTACACCCATTAGCAAAAGTTCCATAGGGCTTGCGCCTTGTGGTGATTCGACAGATTTATTATCAATGGCTATTTGATGCCCTCTATCGTTTTCAATAGTGGCATGATAGCCCGATTGGTGGGTGAGTTTTACTTTCATTTTGTTGTGGGTTTAAATACATCGCTGAGCAATGTATTGAGTTGATCGTGCTCTATAAGAAATGCATCATGTCCGTGAATAGACGTAATGGTTTTAAAAAACACATTGGGTTTGACATTCATCAATCTGCGGTAGGTTTCACGATTATCTTCATGGGTAAAAAACAAATCGGTATCAATCGAAACCAAATAAATATTTCCAGTAACCTGTTCTACCAATTGCTCAAATGGCTCTCGATCTTGACAGATGGCAACCGTTCCAAGCAAATGGTTCATTGCCATGTAAGCACGCACATCAAAGCGTCCCGCCAATTTATCGCCGTGATGCAATAACCACGTTTCAACGTTATACTTATCAAACTCGGGGTTTATGGTGCGCCCAAACCTAGATTTAAACGACTGCGGTGTTCGGTAGCACAGCATCGCATGAATGCGCGCATCCTCGAGGGGATTGTCTGAATTGTGCAACAATCGATCTTGTAATAATACGTTTGCCAAAATCCAATCAGAGGCTTCCCAATGGCAAGCAATAGGAATGATGTTTTGGATAAACTGGGGATATGAAACCGTCATTTCCCAAGCTAAAGCACCTCCGATAGAGCCGCCAATAGCTGCATACAATTCGGCTACGCCGAGTTCGTCTAGCGTAATTTTAAATGCTTCCGAAACATCGCGTAACACCCAATCTTTATAATCAACTAAAAAATTGTCATCGAAACCGTTTCCAGGAAAGTTAAAGGCAATAATGCTGTACACTTCAGTATCTATCAGCTTTTTTGGACCGATAATATCGCTCCACCAACCGTCCTCACCCGAAACAACAGAATTTCCTGTAAGCGAGTGATTTACCAACACTACGGGGGCGCTATCAAGTGGTTTTCCAAAGACTTGATACGACAGCGTTATGGGAATAACCTTGCCGCTTTGCAACCGAAAAGAAGGGATAGTATGTTTTTGAAGTGATGACATATTGCCTTTATACTTTTTGAAATTTACAGCGAATCAAATGCAGCCTGTAGGTCTGCTTTCAAATCCTCGATATTTTCCAACCCAACAGACAAACGAATCAAATCATTAGTAACACCTGTGTCTTCTTGCTGCTCGGGCGTAAGTTGTTGGTGTGTGGTACTTGCGTTGTGAATAATCAATGATTTAGAGTCTCCAAAGTTGGCAAGTAGTGAAAATAGTTTGGTATTATCGGCAATTTTCTTTGCTGCTTCAAATCCGCCTTTGGCACCAAAAGTAACTACCCCGCTTTTTCCGTTAGGAAGATATTCATCTGCTAGTGCTTTGTATTTGCTAGACTCCAAACCAGGATAGTTCACCCAAGCCACAGCATCGTTTTCGCTGAGCCATTGCGCTAATTCAAGGGCGTTCTGGCTGTGCTTCTGCATTCTTACCTCTAGGGTTTCTAGACCTTGAATAATTTGAAACGCATTAAATGGACTAATGGCACCTCCAAGGTCGCGTAAGCCTTCAATACGAATTCGCGCAATATACGCTGCAGGTCCTAGAGCTTCATGGTAGTTTAATCCATGATATGATGGCGAAGGAGAGGTGAATTCTGGGAATTTTCCACTCGACCAATCGAATGTTCCAGCATCAATAATTACACCGCCCATAGATGTTCCATTCCCATTGATATACTTTGTGAGGGAGTGAATAACAATGTTAGCTCCGTGCTCAATAGGCTTCAAAAGCGCAGGAGTAGCCACGGTATTATCTACCATAAACGGGATTTTATGCTTTTTAGCCACTTCTGAAATGGCTTTTAAATCTAGTACATCTAGTTTCGGGTTTCCAAGAGACTCCGCAAAAATCAAACGTGTGTTTTCTTGTACAGCATCATCAAAATTAGATATGTCGTTTGGATCAACAAACGTAGTTGTAATACCAAATCGCGGAAGCATAGATTTTAGCATATTATAGGATCCACCGTACAAACTATTGGAAGAAACAATGTGATCACCAGCTTTTAAGAATGTTAGAATTCCCGTAGAAGCTGCAGCTGTTCCAGAACAGGTTGCCACGGCAGCAATACCTCCTTCAAGACTTGCCATGCGTTGCTCCAACACGTCAGTTGTTGGGTTATTTAATCGGGTGTAAATGTATCCGGGCTCTGCAAGCGCAAAAAGGTTGGCTGCATGCTCAGCATTGTTAAACACATAAGAAGTAGATTGGTACAACGGTACTGCTCGCGTTCCTTGTGTTTTTGTTACGTCGTGCCCTTCGTGCAGGGCTTTTGTAGCAAATTTAGCTTGACTCATGTTTATGTGTTAAAAGTTATTATTGAATGTTTCTACTAAATCGAGTTTTTCCCAAGTGAATAATTCCACCTCACAGTCTATTCGACCGTTATAGGGCGACTCGAAAGTCTTTTTTACCATTTTGGGTGTTCTACCCATATGCCCATAAGCGGCGGTTTCAAAGTAAATGGGGTTTCTTAGTTTTAGTCGTTGCTCAATTCCGTAAGGAGTGAGGTCAACTAGTTTGGCAATTTTTTTGGCTATTTCAGCATCGGTAAGCGTAGATTTAGCTGTTCCGTACGTATTAATAAAAATTGATGTTGGCGCAGCCACGCCAATGGCATAGCTCAACTGTACTAGAACTTCGTCGCAAATTCCAGCAGCCACTAAATTTTTGGCAATATGTCGTGCGGCATAAGCAGCACTTCTATCTACTTTGGATGGGTCTTTGCCACTAAACGCACCTCCACCGTGCGCGCCTTTACCCCCATAAGTATCCACAATTATTTTGCGTCCTGTTAAGCCTGTGTCCCCGTGGGGGCCACCGATAACAAATTTGCCTGTTGGGTTGATATGATACGCAATATCACTTCCAAATAAGGCTTGAACTTCTTTAGGATAACTCGACACAACTTTTGGAAGTACCAACTCAATCAAATCTTTTCGGATTTTGGTTAGCATCGTCTCATCTTCATCAAACGGATCGTGTTGGGTAGAAATCACGATGGTGTCCACACGAAGGGGTTTGTGGTCATCGCTATACTCCAACGTAACTTGCGATTTGGCGTCGGGTCTTAGGTAGGGAATTTGTGATTTATCCTTCCTAAAATCCGATAAAACACGCATGATATTATGTGCAATATCAAGTGCTAAAGGCATGTAATTTTCAGTTTCATTATTGGCGTAGCCAAACATTATCCCTTGATCTCCAGCGCCTTGCTGTTTGTCCTCGTCTCGCTCAACGCCTTGGTTGATATCGGCAGATTGCTCGTGAATGAGGGAAATCACACCACAAGAATTGCCAGAAAATTGGTAGGCATCTTCAGTATAGCCGATGCGATTAATGGTATCTCTTGTAATAGATTGTAGGTCTAAGTATGTTTTACTCTTAACCTCTCCAGCAACAATCGCCTGACCTGTGGTTACTAATGTTTCACAAGCAACTTTGCTGGTTGGATCAAATGCAATAAAATGGTCTAATAGCGCATCACTTATTTGATCTGCAACTTTATCTGGGTGACCCTCACCTACGGATTCTGATGTAAAAAAATATGACATAATCTTGCTTTTGTAAAGAATAGAGACCGATTGTACTCATCAAAAGCAAGCTGTTTTAGCAGTTTTTTTGAGAGGTTGCAATCAGTCAAATCCTTCCTCTTTGGGTGCAAATATACAACCGCACCCGAAAATGGCAATACTTTTTAACGGAAATTAAACGAAACTCCTAGATTAAGGGTATTAAACTCTTGCAAGGTATAGTTTGCAAATATTTTTAAAAACAACAGGTTTGCTCTGGCGCCTATCATAGCGTGCATCCCCGTGTAGGTGTTTTCAGAGCTAAGGGGATCTTTGAGTGTTTTGGTTGTAGCATTTGCAAGTTGAATGTCGTAACTACCTAGCATATTAAACGCAGCATTACCTCTACCATAACCTAAGCCACCCATCACACTTAAGATGGGAAAATCTAATGAAGCTAAGGCTTGGACCAAAAACGTATTCACATCATACGAAACTTTTTGATCTGGATTAGCACTACTCAACTGATAGTCAATAGTCATTTTAGAATAAGAAGCTAACGCCGAAACATTTAAAGGCAGTTTATCAAATACTCCAAAATACTGCATTAAATTATGCTTTAACCCTACCCCAAAAAGACCAAACTCAGCTCCTTGATTTTCTATCTTGGGAATGTAGCGTACAATTAAATCGGTATCAAAGACTAGCCCTACACCAGCCTGAACGTATGGCATGGGAATTGAATTCATTATTAAATCTTTTTCAATACCACCTGGTAATTCTACAGATTGGGACTGTCCAGCTGGTAATGCATAAGTGAAAGTCGTGCTATCCGATGGGCCAAAAATAGTGTTTGCCGTAGTACTACTAGAGGTAAGATCTGCCAAGCCCAGTTCTTTAATATTGATTTTTTTTTCAGCATCAGAGATGCTAGAAGAAACCGCACCTATGGTGAGATCAAACCCAAGTTTTTTATGGGTTTTTGCAGATGACGCCCAACCTCCGTTAAGGCTATATGTTAATGATTGACCAAGCGGAGTAACATAGGCATCAGCAAGTTTTTGTGCATCTGCTGTTGTTGCAGCTAGAATATCATCAAGGTCATCAAAAAGTTGTGCGGAGGAAAATGATGCCATTAAAAGGGCGAAAAATAAGATTAGGCGTTTCATATTAAATATTTTAGATTAAGCAAAGATAATTAAAGACTCACTCATTTTATAGGAACGCTCTTTATTTAGATTGTTTTTAAGGATTCCATTTTAAGAAAGATACTTATATTTAAACCTCATAAAAAATAAAGATGCACGTAGCCATAGCAGGAAATATAGGAGCAGGAAAAACAACACTTACAGAACTTTTAAACAAACACTACGGCTGGGAAGCTATTTATGAAGACGTAGTAAAAAACCCTTATTTGGATGATTTTTATGCCGAAATGGAGCGGTGGTCTTTTAACCTTCAAATTTACTTTTTAAACAGCAGATTTAGACAGCTTTTAGATATCCAAAAAAACGGAAATGATGTCGTTCAAGACCGGTCCATTTATGAAGATGCACACATCTTTGCACCCAATTTGCATGCCATGGGACTAATGACCCATCGTGATTTTAGCAACTATTCTGACGTTTTTGAGCTTATGGAGTCCTTGGTAAAGGGACCTGATTTAATGATTTATTTAAGAAGCTCTATCTCCAATTTGGTGTCACAAATTCACAAACGTGGTCGTGAATATGAAAACTCCATCAGCATTGAATACTTAAGCAGACTGAACGAGCGCTACGAAGCCTGGGTACACAATTATGACAAAGGAAAACTCCTTATCATTGATGTTGATGAATTAAACTTTGTAGATAACAAAGAGGATGTGGGAGTAGTAATCGAAAAAATTGATGCTGAACTCAGCGGATTATTTTCAGATTAAAGTGCTTTTTCTTCAGCTTCAATTGCGGCTTTAACTTCCGCTTCGCTGCCTTCAAAAACCTTTACTTTTTCTACTTCCTGACCGTTTTCTGAAGTTATAACAGTAACCGTCCCTTTTGCAAGCCCTTCATCTGTACGCTCCATACGTACATCTACGTGCAACACATTAGCGTCAGCACTATGTGCATCACCTAAAAGTGGTGCCAACACTAGACCAATCAAACAGGTAAGTTTAATAAGTATATTCATAGAGGGTCCAGAAGTGTCTTTAAATGGATCACCAACGGTATCTCCAGTAACAGCAGCTTTATGCGCATCGCTACCTTTATACACCATTTCACCTTCTATCTCAACACCTGCTTCAAAAGATTTTTTGGCATTGTCCCAAGCACCACCAGCGTTGTTTTGGAAAATTGCCCACATAACACCAGAAACACACACACCAGCCATATAACCACCAAGGGGTTCAGCGCCAAATAACAACCCAATTACGATAGGTGTAATAATAGTGATGAGACCCGGAATAAGCATTTCTTTAAGCGCAGCTTTAGTTGAAATATCAACACATTTTGCATACTCTGGCTTGCCTTTTCCTTCTAAAATACCTGGAATTTCTTTAAACTGTCGGCGCACTTCATACACCATTTCCATTGCTGCTTTTCCAACCGATTGCATCGCAAGAGCAGAAAAAACTACAGGAATCATACCACCAACAAATAGCATGGCAAGTACGTCTGCTTTGAAAATATTAATTCCATCAATGCCTGTAAACGTAACATATGCAGCAAACAAGGCAAGTGCTGTAAGTGCTGCCGAGGCTATTGCAAATCCTTTTCCAACGGCTGCCGTAGTGTTACCAACAGAGTCTAAAATATCGGTACGTTCACGTACTTCAGGATCAAGTTCGCTCATTTCGGCTACGCCACCAGCATTATCGGCAATGGGTCCAAAAGCATCAATGGCTAGCTGCATGGCTGTTGTTGCCATCATCGCAGAGGCAGCCAAGGCAACGCCGTAAAACCCAGCTAATGCATAGGAAGCATAAATTGCAGCTGCAAACAGAATCACGGATAAAAAGGTAGATTTCATCCCAACTGCAAGTCCAGCAATAATGTTGGTTGCTGCACCGGTTGAACTGTTTTGTACAATATCCATTACAGGCTTTTTGCCAAGTGATGTGTAATACGCGGTTACAATTGATATTAATGCACCAACAGCAAGCCCAATACAAGCTGCCCAAAATACATTTATGGATGGCACTGAAACAGTTCCTTCACCAAAGAAGTTCATATTAAGTGTTTCCGGAAGCATCCAGTCAATAAAATACCAACTTGCACCAAGGGTGAGTAAAATTGCTACCCAGTTACCCGTATCAAGTGCTTTTTGCACTTGTGATTCTTTGGCATCGTTGTTTTTGATGCGAACAAACAACGTTCCAACAATAGAGGCTACTACGCCAACACCAGCAATAACAAGTGGTAGTAGGATAGGTCCCATTCCATCAAAGCTTGTTAATTCAGTTCCTGCATCAAGCATATCTTTAATGACATAGTTTCCAAGCACCATGGCTGCTAAAACCGTTGCTACATAGGATCCAAACAAATCGGCACCCATTCCGGCAACATCTCCAACATTATCTCCAACATTATCGGCAATAGTGGCAGGGTTTCGAGGATCATCTTCGGGTATTCCCGCTTCCACTTTACCCACCAAGTCAGCACCTACATCTGCAGCTTTGGTATAAATTCCTCCGCCCACACGCGCAAAAAGCGCAATTGATTCAGCACCCAGTGAAAAACCAGCGAGTGTTTCAAGAACTAGAGTCATTTGCGAGTAGAAATCGCCTTCACCGCCCATGAATTTTCCAACGAAAAACAAAAACAACAAGCTCAACCCCAATACGGCAAGACCCGCAACACCAAGCCCCATAACAGTACCACCTCCAAAAGAAACTTTCAAGGCGTTTGGCAAGCTCGTTTTGGCAGCCTCGGCAGTTCTTGCGTTAGCGTCAGTAGCAATTCGCATTCCAATATTTCCAGCAAATCCACTAAAAATAGCTCCCAATATAAACGCAGGAACAATCATCCAGTGCGTAGAAGCTACAAGTGTAGAAATAAAATAAAGTGCAACTGATGCGCCAATAACAAAGAATAACAGCAAGCGATACTCTGCATTTAAAAATGCAAGGGCACCTTCTTTAATGGCACTTGAAATCTCACGCATTTTGGCTTCGCCAGCAGGCTGTTTGCGTACCCATTGTGCTTTGATAAGCATTACAAGCAATCCGATAACAGCTAGTACTACAGGTAAATAAAAAACAAATGAACTCATAAAGTGGGTTGTTTTTAGATTAAAACTTTTTTAACAGCGCGAATAACATCTTCGTAATTTGGCAACCATTCCTGAAGTAATACAGGAGAATAAGGTGCTGGGGTATCCGCAGTATTGATTTTTTGAATTGGAGCATCCAAATAATCAAAAATTTGATTTTGAATTTGGTATGTAATTTCAGTAGAGACATTTCCAAACGGCCATGCTTCTTCCAAAATAACCAGTCGATTGGTTTTCTTGACCGATTCAATGATGGTGTCCATATCTAATGGACGAACGGTGCGCAAATCAATAAGTTCGCACGAGATATTTTCTTTAGCCAAGGCATCAGCGGCTTTCTGAGCCTCTTTAAAAATCTTTCCAAAAGAAACCAAGGTAACATCTGTACCTTGTTTTTTCACTTCAGCCACACCAATAGGAAGAACATATTCGCCTTCAGGCACTTCCCCTTTGTCGCCATACATTTGCTCAGACTCCATAAAAATCACGGGATCGTCATCACGGATAGCGGCTTTCAAAAGTCCTTTGGCATCATACGGATTCGAAGGCACAATTACCTTTAATCCAGGACAATTGGCATACCAGCTTTCAAACGCTTGGGAATGTGTAGCAGCTAACTGACCCGCAGATGCAGTAGGGCCACGAAATACGATAGGGCATGGAAATTGACCTCCAGACATTTGACGAATTTTGGCAGCATTGTTAATAATTTGATCAATACCAACAAGCGCAAAATTGAACGTCATAAATTCAATTATTGGACGATTTCCTGTCATCGTTGAACCTACACCAATACCCGCAAATCCAAGTTCGGAAATTGGCGTGTCGATAACACGCTTTTCACCAAATTCGTCTAACATTCCCTTTGAGGCTTTGTACGCTCCGTTATATTCGGCAACTTCTTCACCCATCAAATAAATGCTTTCGTCGCGACGCATTTCCTCTGTCATCGCTTCACATATTGCTTCTCTGAATTGTATGGTTCTCATAGCTGTTTAAGTGGCGCAAAAGTAGCAATAAAATGTCCAATCGCAAAAGAGTTTATTTTATTATGCGTGCATAATAAATTTAATCTTTTTTGTACATTTGTGAAAAATCAAATCATCATGAATATTTTAGTGTGTATTAGTCATGTTCCAGACACCACATCAAAAATAAATTTTACGGAAAACAATACCGTATTTGACAGCGGTGGTGTTCAGTTTGTCATCAATCCAAACGATGAATTTGGACTTACCCGTGCCATTTGGCTCAAAGAGAAGCAAGGGGCGCAGGTTCATGTGGTTCATGTAGGGACTTCAAAATCCGACCCTACATTACGCAAATGTTTGGCCATTGGGGCAGACAAGGCATACAGAATTGACACCCCTGCTGTTGATGGTTCATCAGTTGCAAAAGAACTTGCTGCCTTTGTTAAAACCAATTCATACGATTTAATTATTGCAGGCAGAGAATCTATTGACTATAACGGTGGTATGGTTCCTGGAATGCTGGCAGCTTTATTAGATATTCCTTTTGTACCCAACTGCGTTGGTTTAGAGGTTGATGGCACTACTGCCGTAGCAGAACGCGAAATTGATGGAGGACGCGAAAAACTTAAAGGTTCCTTACCAATGGTCATAGGAGGTCAAAAAGGATTGGTAGAGGAGACTGACCTTCGTATTCCTAACATGCGTGGCATTATGCAAGCGCGTCAAAAGCCTTTTGAGGTTGTTCCTGCACAACAAGTTGAAGCTATCTCAGAAGATATGAAATTTGAAAAACCAGCTCCAAAAGCTGAGGTAAAGCTGGTGCCAGCAGATGATTTAGATCAGCTTATTGAACTATTGCACAAAGAAGCTAACGTCTTATAACACTTTATTATGTCTGTTCTTATTATTGCCGAATCTGAAAACAACGCACTAAAACGCAACGCTGCCGAAGTAGCTTCTTACGGAGTGGCGCTTGCCGCAAAACTGAACACCTCTTGTGCTGCCATAAACTTTCATGCTGCTAACGCAGCCGAGTTGGGGCAATATGGAATTTCCAAAGTAACCCATAGCACAAATGTTCAAAAATCTTTTGACGCTAATGCATACGCAAATGCCATTGCTGCTTATGCACCTAAAAATAACGTTACTCATATTATTGTAAGTAGTAGTGCGGATGCTAAATTTTTAGCGCCTTTGCTGGCCGCAAAACTCAATGCCGGATATGCGCCAAATGTGGTTGCACTTCCCGAAGAGCTGAGTCCACTTACGGTCAAGCGAACAGCGTTTACAAACAAAGCCTTTGTGCACACTCAGTTGCTTGCAACTTGTAATATTATAGGAGTTGGCAACAACGCTTTTGGTGTGATTGAAAATGCTGTAGATTGTACGGTTGAGGAAGTAGATGCAGAAAATGTCACTTCAAATTTAGAACAAGTTTCTATTGAAAAGGTTGCTGGCAAAGCCACTATTGCAGATGCAGATGTGGTTGTTTCGGGAGGTAGAGGACTAAAAGGTCCTGAGAATTGGCATTTGATTGAAGATCTTGCCGAAGTACTAAATGCAGCTACAGCCTGCTCTAAGCCCGTTTCAGATATGGGTTGGCGTTCGCACGACGAGCACGTGGGTCAAACAGGGAAACCCGTTTCTACCAACTTATACATTGCCATCGGTATTTCAGGTGCTATTCAACATTTGGCGGGAGTGAATTCCTCAAAAGTTAAGGTGGTTATCAATAACGACCCCGAAGCGCCCTTCTTTAAAGCTGCCGATTATGGCGTCGTTGGCGATGCCTTTGAAGTGGTGCCAGAACTCACCAAAAAGTTAAAAGCATTTAAGGCACTTGGATAACCGCTGAATTTTGTATTTTTAAAATTCATTAGCAACAACCAAAAAATGAGTCTCATTCAACTTCGTGTGAATCGCATTTCCTACAGCCAAAATCAAAGCGGTGCCTATGCCATGATTTTGGATGAAGTGGATGGAAAGCGCAAACTACCAGTTGTGATAGGTGAGTTTGAGGCGCAGTCAATTGCTGTTGCTTTGGATAAAGACATCAAACCCCACCGCCCTTTTACGCACGATTTGTTTAAAAATTTTGCTTTTAGATTTGATGTTGCTATAAAACGCGTCATCATTACCAAGCTTGTTGATGGCGTTTTTTATTCAAGTCTTATTTGTGAGCGCGATAAAATTGAAGAAATTATCGACTCGCGTACTTCCGATGCCATTTCGTTGGCATTACGGTTTAAAGCTCCAATCTTTACTCACGAAAGCGTGATGGAAAAAGCAGGAATTGTTTTTGATAAAGACGATGCGCCTTCAAAAGGCGTTCTTGTTGATGAACTTTCCGCTGAAGAAAATTACGCCAACTTATCTACCGAAGAATTGGAGCGAGCCATCAAAAAGGCCGTAAAAAAGGAAGATTACGAAATGGCGGCTCGACTTCGAGACGAAATTTCTAAACGAGAAAACGACGCAAACGAATGAACGTATTTTTTGGAACCGCACTTGAGCCTATTCTTGCGCATCAAGGCATTACGCCCTTTGGTATTTTTCAAGGGGTAATTGGCGTATTAACGCTCCTTTTTTTAGCTTATATTTTTAGCGCAAATCGCAAGGCAATTCCTTGGAAAACGGTAGGTTTTGGTTTGGCGCTACAACTTGTTTTGGCTTTGTGTATTCTCAAACTAAGTTGGGTTGAATCCCTTTTTAATGCTATTGGAAAAGTGTTTGTTGGTATTTTAGATTTTACAGCAGCTGGAAGCACCTTCCTGTTCGGCGATTTGATGAACACCGATAGCTACGGTTTTATTTTTGTGTTTCAGATTTTACCCACTATTGTATTTTTTGCTGCGCTAACCTCTTTGCTGTTTTACTTAGGTGTGTTACAGTTTTTTGTAAAGATTCTTGCCAAGGGCACCGCCAAACTTCTCAATGTTTCTGGGGCAGAAAGCCTCTCAGTTGTAGGGAATATTTTCTTAGGTCAAACCGAAGCCCCACTTCTTATAAAAGCATATTTGCCCAAAATGAATCGCTCCGAAATACTTTTAGTAATGGTGGGAGGTATGGCAACTGTTGCGGGTGGTGTGTTAGCAGCATACATCGGTTTTTTGGGGGGCAACGACCCTGAGCTGCGCTTAGCTTTTGCCAAACATTTGTTGGCAGCGTCGGTTATGGCAGCACCGGGAGCCATTGTAATATCCAAAATCCTTTTCCCTCAAACCGAGGCAATTGACAAAGAGACTAACGTTTCCAAACAAGATGTTGGCAGCAACCCATTAGATGCCATTGCAAATGGAACGCTTGAGGGTGTAAAATTGGCAGCAAATATCGGAGGAATGCTACTTGTTTTTGTGGCACTTATTGCCATGGGAAATGGTATCCTTTTTCAAATTGGAGAATTTACCCATTTAAATGATTGGATTGCAAGTTGGTCAGCGTATGAAACGTTGTCTATTGAGGCTATTTTGGGGACACTTTTTGCGCCACTTATGTGGCTTATTGGAGTACCTTGGGATGATTTGTTACCAATGGGACAACTATTGGGAATAAAATTGGCAGCTAGTGAATTTATAGGTTATATTCAATTGGCAGAATTAAAAAATAGTGCAAATGACATTCATTTTGGATATCAAAAATCCATCGTGATGGCAACCTATATGCTTTGCGGATTTGCGAATTTTGCCTCCATAGGCATTCAAATTGGAGGCATTGGCGGATTAGCTCCCAATCAACGAAAAGTATTATCTAAATTTGGATTTCGAGCAGTTTTGGGCGGTACATTGGCTTCGCTTTTATCGGCAGCTTTTGTTGGCGCATTGTTGGGATAAATAGTTGAAAACCTTTTAAAAAACTATTTCACTTCCTGCTTGATATTTTAGTGTAGGTTTTATTTTTACAAAAACAACTGATGCAGCAGTACTTAGATTTAGTAAGACGTGCTCTGGACGAGGGGGCGGTCAAAGGCGACAGAACAGGAACTGGAACTCGGAGTGTATTTGGGCACCAAATGCGTTTTGATTTGTCTGAAGGTTTTCCG
>JAFMFL010000108.1 GCA_017856205.1 Flavobacteriaceae bacterium | reverse complement strand
GATGCGCATCATACTTCAGCAAAGTATCCAAGCGAAGTTTCTGAGTTTACAAAAACACAGTTAGAAGAAGAATATCTTGACGATTTTTATGCGCCTTTTGTCAAAGGCGCACGAGTGCGACTAGGCTGTACATTTTTAAACGAGTATGAAATTAAAGAGAACGACACCCTATTACTTGTCAGTCAAATTGAGCATGTATATGTTGCCAATCAAGAAATTCAGCAAGAAGATGGTTGGCTTAAACTTCAAAATGCCGACACAGTAACCATCAACGGATTGGACGGTTATGCCAAAACAGAATTGATAGAACGTTTTCCCTACGCAAGACCCAAAAAACAATGAATTTTTTAGACAAAGACTTAGAGGAATACGTACAGCAACATTCGGGAAAAGAGCCCGAATTGTTACAAGAATTGGCACGCGAAACCCACTTAAAAGTATTGCAACCGCGCATGCTAAGTGGTGCCTATCAAGGACGACTACTTGCTTTGCTAGCAAAGCTAATTATGCCCAAACACATTCTAGAAATTGGCACATATACAGGCTACTCAGCCTTATGTTTGGCAGAAGGGCTACACCAAAAAGGACGAATAGACACCATAGATATTGAGGAAGAATTTACTGATATACAACGTCGATATTTTGATGCTTCGGGCTATGGGAAACAGATTTTTCAGCATTTAGGAAATGCTGCTGCTATTATTCCAACACTAAAAGGTGAGTTTGATTTGGTTTTTATGGATGCTGATAAAGAGCAGTACCCTCACTATTTTGATTTAATTATTGACCGCATTCAACCGGGCGGACTAATTATAGCGGACAATGTGTTATGGTCGGGAAAAGTAATTACTAAAGCTACCGATGAAGCCACAGAAGCATTACAGCTATTTAATAAAAAGGTGGCGAAAGATACACGTGTAGAAACTGTGCTGTTGCCTGTAAGAGATGGGCTCACGCTGCTACGAAAAATTTAACGTCTGCGTTTAACCGTTCCTGTAATCTCGTTGATTTCTTTTTTGAGATCCTCAACTTCTTTTCGCAGTTCTTTGGTATCAAAGCCTTGCGCCTCTGCCGACTGTTCTAGTTCCTGACGAAAATCGCGACTTGCATTTTTTACTTGCTGAATGCCTTTGGCAAGTGTGCGTGCAATTTCAGGTATACGATTGGCGCCAAATACCAACAACACCACCATAAACACAAAAACCAACTCGGCACCGCTAATAAAAAATATCATATGACAAAGATACAAGAAACAAAAAAGCCAACCTCACGGTTGGCAAATTGGTGATTATTGTTGTTTTTTAAATTTTTCGAAGTCGTTTTCCTCTAATACTTTTGGCCAGTTATTGTTTTCTTTATTGATGTCAGCCGTTGCATTATCGGGGTCAACGACAACTCCGATAAGCTCTTTATCAGTGGCAATATATTTACTAACCGTTTTATCGTTTTTACGCCACACTTGAGCAGGATAGGTCTTGCGCTCTGTGGTACCATCGGCATACTTATAGTCAACTATAAGCGGCATTGGAATCCCGCCGGGCTTTTCAAAAACTACTTCGTAAAACTTTTTATTTTCCTTGCGATTTTTAAGCTCATCGGGTGTCAAGTTTTCCAAACTACGTTGATAGTACAACGAAAAATACCGCTTGTCATCGCCCAATTTTTTAATGTCTTTTACTTCTGTAACACCCATATCTACTACATCGGTAGTGAAAAACCAACCACGCCAAAACCAATCCAAATCAAATGCAGAAGCATCTTCCATGGTGCGGAAAAAATCCTCAGGTGTTGGATGCTTAAACATCCAACGTTGCGAGAACGTTTTAAACGCATGGTCAAACAATTCACGTCCCATAACGGTTTCACGCAATATGTTAAGTGCGGTTGCAGGCTTGCTATACGCATTTGGCCCTAGTTGATATACATTTTCAGGATTTGACATGATTGGGGCAATAAAGTCTTGATCCCCTGCCATGTAGCGCACAATGTTTTGCGGATCCATATCATCTGATGGATAATGATCTAGCCCAGGAATAGCATCTGGATGCGTTTTTCCAAAATCCTGCTCGGCAATGATTTGCACAAAGCTATTCAATCCTTCATCCATCCAGCCCCATTGACGCTCGTCTGAATTTACAATCATGGGAAAAAAGTTGTGCCCAATCTCATGAATAATAACGCCTATCATACCAAATTTGGTACGGTCACTGTAGTAGCCGCTTTCATCTGGTCGTCCAAAATTGAAACAAATCATGGGATATTCCATGCCCACATCATCTGCGTGTACCGAAACCGCTTTATGATAGGGGTAGTCAAATGTCATGCGAGAATATGATTTTAATGCACTTGCAACCGTTTTGGTTGACCATTGTTCCCAAAGTGGATTTCCCTCTTTTGGATAAACCGAAACCGCCATGACATCGTTCCCGTTGACATCCACATTCATCATATCTACAATAAACTTTCGTGATGAAGCAAAGGCAAAATCCCGTACATTTTTAGCTGTAAAATGCCAGGTCTTTGTTCCTGTCGGAACGCTTTTTTCATTGGCTTCGGCCTCGTCTTGTGTTACGATAAACACTGGCTCATCATACGATTTTTTGGCTTCTCTAAAGCGCTTCATCATGGTGGAAGAATACACTTCTTTTCGGTTTTCTAACACACCTGTTGCCTCAACAATATGATCGTTTGGGACAGTGATTTTCACATCATAATCTCCAAAGGGAAGTGCAAACTCGCCATTTCCCCAAAATTGTTGGTTTTGCCACCCTTCTACGTCGTTATACACTGCCATACGAGGGAAAAACTGAGCAATGAAATAGGCATAATTATCATCTTTTACAAAATACTCATAGCCCGAACGCGCATCCCAAAATTGACGGTTTGGGATATTGTAGTGCCATTTTAAACGAAACGATATCGCCGTTCCAGACATTAACGGAGTTGGTAAGTCAATACGCATCATCGTTTGATGAACGGTGTACGGCAAATCAACGCCTGAAGTCGTTTGTAATGCATCTATTTTAAAGCCACCGTCAAACTTTTTGTTAAGTAAAAATTCATTTACAAAACCCGGAGCAACAGAACGCTGTGTACCGTAATAATTACTTCCGTTATTTAATCGGTCAAACGACTGCCCATCTTTAGCGCGTACATTTTGATCCAATTGCACCCACAAATACGTTAGTGTTTCAGGCGAGTTATTGGTGTATGTAACCACTTGATCCCCAAAAAGCTGTTGGGTTTTATCGTTGAGCACAAGCTCCATCACGTAATCTGCTTGTTGTTGATAGTATGCCGGACCTGGTGCACCCGAGGCGGTACGGTACACATTGGGTGTAGCAAGCTCGTTGTAAAGTTGTCT
>JAFMFL010000107.1 GCA_017856205.1 Flavobacteriaceae bacterium | reverse complement strand
GGATTACCGTCATATCTCCGTAGCCTGTCTCCCAAGAGGAAGATTTAAATCCAGGGACAGTAAACATATCCATATCCACGGTATAAAGGTAATTACAAAAATGAGTTTCTTTATGGACATAGTCTAAAAAAGCTTTACCTGTAACTCTTTTACCAACTAATCTTCCTTGCATATCTGATAAAGCCACAAGAACCGTATCAATATCGCCTGATTTAATCTTTTTTTCTAACTGTTTAAAATTTAATGACATTTTATTTAAGAAAAGCGCACCCCATTAAAAAATGAGGTGAGCTTAAATTATATTATCTGTATGGATAACCTGCTTTTTCCATAGTTGCTGCGTATAATTTGAACGCCTCCACTACTTTTGCACTTCTTGGTGAAGAAGACGCGACTTCATCCCAGAATTTTTCAGCGTCTTTGACAACACCGGCCCACTCGTCTGCAGGAAGACTAGTTAATTCCATCTTCTTACCATTAACACGTAAGTCAGCTTCTCCACCCCAATACCATACTTGTCTATAGTAGTGAGATTGGTCAATTGACATTTTGAAAAGCTCTTGAAGCTTTGGGGAAAGTTTGTTCCAGCTTTCGCTATTAGCAAAATAAGAACCAAACCAAGCACCAGTTACAGAGTTAGTAAGAGCATAGTTACAAATATCTGCCCATTTAACCTCATAAGCCTCAGTAAATCCACACCAGCAAACACCATCAAGTTCACCGGTCTGCATTGCTACTTCTACATCATCCCAAGGAACAATCACAGGAATTAATCCATATTGAGCTAGGAAACGACCCGCAGTAGGAACGCCGAACACTCTTAAGCCTTTCATGTCCTCAAGCTTTTCGATTTTCTTATTAACGGTAAATAAGTGACATGGATCCCAAGCGCTTGTGCTTAACCATGTGACGTTATCAACTTCGCCGTATGCTTCAGCCCAGATTTTATCTAGACCGTAGTATCTAAACATTGCTGGAACATCGAGGCTATAACGAGTAGCAAATGGAAAGTAACCACCAAAAACAGCAATATCCACTGGAGAACCCATCGTTGCATCATCAGACTGAACAGCATCAATAGTTCCTGCTTGCATTGCTCTAAACAGCTCATCAGTTGGCACTAGTTGATCGGCATAGTACAACTCAATTTCCATTTCCCCATAAGCAGCTTTATTAAAAGCTTCAATCTGAGGGAGAACAACGTGTGCACCTAGTGGGGCACCTGAATAAGTTTGTAATCTCCATTTTATTGGGTTAGAGGCTGCATAAACATAAGGTGCTTTTGCTGCTGTTGCGCCAATAGCTGCAGCTGATACTAATCCAGCTTTTTTTAAAAAACTTCTCCTTGTAGATGGAGAGATATTATTTTTCTTTTTTGTCGACATTTACTTCCTCCGTAATCACACTATATAAAAAAAAATATGAATTAGGAATAAAGATTATGGCTTGACTTTATTTTTAAAGAAGAGTTGTTGGAAGCCAGAGAGCGATTTGTGGGAACATCATTATGATTGCCAAACCAAATAACATAACCAAAACAAATGGAACAATTGAACGATAAATATCAATTAAAGTGATTTCCTTAGGAGCCATTGCCTTCATCAAGAACAAATTATATCCAAAAGGAGGGGTCATATATGCTATTTGACATGTAATGGTATAAAGAACCCCATACCAAATTGGATCAAAACCAAGAGCAATAATCAAAGGAACATATAATGGCGCAACAATCACCAACATGGCAGTATCGTCTAAAAACATTCCCATTAAAATATAGGATAGCTGCATCATTATTAGAACACCCCATGGACTTAAATTCCATCTTTCAATAAATAAAGACTCAATAGCTTTTACAGCCCCAATACCATCAAAAACAGCCCCAAAACAAAGTGCAGCTAAGATGATCCACATAAACATACATGAAACACCTAGGGTTTTTTTACAAACATCCTCTATGACTTTTAAGTTCAGTCTTCCTTTAGACCATGCAGCGATGGTAGCTGCAAGAGCTCCGACTGCTGAACATTCAACTAAACTGGCGATACCCATAATAAATAGACCTGTCATAACAAAGAAAATTACAAAAGGAATAATTCCTGCTCTTAAAAGTTTTAATTTTTCAATAAATGGCATTTCTCTTTCTTCTTTGGGAAGAATTGGCCCAAGCTCTGGTTGTAATCTACAGCGGATATAAATATATAGGATAAAAAGTGATGCCATGATTAATCCGGGAATTAATCCTGCAAGCCATAATTTACTAACTGGCTGTCGTGCAATCATTCCGTAAAGAACTAATACAACACTGGGTGGTATTAAAATCCCAAGGGAGCTTCCAGCTTGGACAACACCACTGATCATTCGTTTATCATAATTTCTTTTTAACATCTCTGGCAAAGCAATTGTTGCGCCTACTGCCATTCCGGCAACGCTTAAACCATTCATCGCTGATATAGCGACCATCATAAACATTGTTCCGATTGCTAATCCACCTCGAGTTCCGCCAAAATAAACATGGAACATTTTATATAAATCGTTTGCAATGCCTGACTCTGAGATCATGTATCCCATGTAAATAAATAGAGGAAGTGTGAGCATTGGATACCATTTGAAAAGTTTCCAAGACGCAGTGAATGGCATTTCAACAGCGCCGTCTCCCCATAGAAGTAAAGCAGCTGCTGCAGCAACAAAACCTATTGCTCCAAAAACTCTTTGACCAGTCAATAACATCACTAACATCGTAGCGAACATAAGGATCGCAATAGCTTCGTAACTAAAATATTGAGCGAGCATTAGATTTTTATACCTTTAACCTTTGCATAGTCTTTAAATATTGTTGAAAATGTTTGAAGAATCATCAATAAAATTCCCATAAACATAATACTGCTGATAGGCCATACATATGGCGCCCAAGCAGTAAACAATTTTTTATTTGTCTCTAAGGTGTAAACCAAACTATTATATGAACCGATTAATAAGACAACGAGATAGAAAATTAGAAATACACTCGTAAATAAATCCATTAGAGCTTTATTTTTGTCAGATAAATTTCCATAAAATAAGTCCATGCGGACATGTTGATTTTCTTTCATCGAGTAAGCTCCACCCATCAAATAGTAACCAGTCATAATAAATTGAGCCATTTCAATAATCCAAAGTAATGGAAAGTTTATGATATTTCTGGTTACAAAAGATAGAACTAGAATGCCCATCATGACAAAGACTGTATACATAGTAATCCTGCCAATTATGTCTGTTACTTTGTCGATGAAATGAACATAAATAATAAATAGATTTGGCATAAAGTCGTTAAGCTAGCATAATTAATTAGAAAAATTAATCTTTTCTTGATATTTCCTGAAGGCCTGCCTTAATAATTTCTAGAGCAGAAATTAATTCTTTTTCAGAAATATTTAAAGGAGGAC
>JAFMFL010000106.1 GCA_017856205.1 Flavobacteriaceae bacterium | reverse complement strand
AATTGTAGTTTTCTCCATAGAATTTATCGAGAAAAAACTTAAAATCGACGACGCAATTGGTGCTGCTTCGGCACACGGTGTTGTGGGTGCTTGGGGTACCTTAGTTATTGGACTTTGGGGCGTTGATGGCGCAACTGGAATTGGACTTCTTAACGGAGGTGGTGCTTCTCAGCTAGGTGTGCAAGCTATTGGTGTAGCTGCATACGGAGCATGGGCTGTAATTACTTCTTTAATCGTGCTAACAGTACTTAAGAAAACAATAGGTCTTCGCGTTTCTGAAGAAGATGAAAAAAGAGGACTTGATATCACTGAACATGGTGAAAAGGCTTTTGGCAGTGACCTATTGCCATAAATATATTTAAAACAAATATGTAAAGGGTGGGTAGGCTTTATTGTCTGCTCACCACTAACATTTACTCACTCTAAAACTAAATAAATGAAAAAAATAGAAGCTTTAATTCGAAAAACCCAATACGACGACGTAAAGGAAAAGCTACATGATGTAGGCGTCACCTTTTTCAGCTATTGGGATGTAACAGGTATAGGAAACGAAAAAGTTGGTAGGGTTTACCGAGGTGTTTCCTACAGCACTTCTGCAATCGAACGCAGAATGCTTTCCATTGTAGTAAACGAGGATTTTGTAGAACCTGCTGTTCAGGCTATTATTGAAGCTGGTGGAACGGGCAAAATTGGCGATGGTAAAATTTTCATCCTCCCCGTTGAGGAAGCATACCGAATTCGCACAGGTGAAAAAGGAGGAGAAACTTTAAACTAAACAAAAATGGATACCGCATTATTTACCGCAAACAATGTATGGATGATGATCTGTACAGCACTCGTATTTTTTATGCACATGGGATTCTCATTCCTTGAGGCAGGACTTACTCGACAAAAAAACACTGTAAACATATTGTTTAAAAACTTTTTTGTCATTACCGCTGGGCTGTTGATTTACGCTCTAGCTGGATTTAATCTAATGTACCCAGGCTTTGAAGAAGGAGCTATTGGCTTTTTCAAATTTGCTGGTTGGGGAATTGCACCTCCAGAAGGAGGTATGACCGCAGCCTACGCTGACGGCGGCTATACGTGGTGGACAGATTTCCTATTCCAAGGAATGTTTGCCGCAACTGCTGCAACTATTGTTTCTGGAGCAGTAGCCGAGCGAATTAAGCTAGAAGCTTTTATGCTTTTTGCTGTGCTTTATGTTGGAATTGTTTACCCAATTGTTGGTTCATGGCAATGGGGCGGTGGTTTCCTTAGCAGTTGGGGCTTTTATGATTTTGCTGGTTCTACCTTAGTTCACTCTGTAGGTGGTTGGGCAGCACTTATCGTAATTTACTTCCTTGGTGCTCGTATTGGAAAGTTTAACTCAGACGGAACGTCAAATCCAATTTTTGGACACAATGTTCCTATCGCTGCAGGTGGTGTTTTAATCCTCTGGCTAGGATGGTTTGGATTTAACGGAGGCTCTGTCCTTTCTGCTGATCCAGAAACTACATCATTAGTACTTGTAACCACAAGTTTAGCAGCTGCTGCTGGTGGAGTTATTGCTTCACTATTTTCACATATACTTTACAAAAACTATGACATTACCATGTTTATGAACGGAGTACTTGGTGGGCTTGTTGCCATTACAGCGGGTGCTGATCAGATGTCAACTGGAGAAGCGATGATTGTTGGAGCTATTGGAGGTATCGTTGTAGTGCTTGCCATTGCTCTGCTTGAAAAATTAAAACTCGACGATCCTGTGGGAGCTATTGCAGTTCACCTATTTGCAGGAATGTGGGGGACGCTTGCCGTTGGTCTATTTGGAGCTTTAGCAGGATTTGATCAATTTATGGTGCAGCTTGCAGGAGTAGGAATTGTAGGTGCTTTTTGTGTATTAAGCACACTCATCTTAGTATTCCTTGTAAAATCACTTGTTGGCCTTCGCGTAAGTAAAACAGAAGAAATTGAAGGACTAGACGACGCAGAGCACGGAATGGCTGCTTATGCTGACTTTAGTGTATCAAAAAAATAAACATTCATTTGTTTAATTAGGAGTGTCAAACCTCCGTTTCCTTCGATAAAATCAAGGAACGGAGGTTTTTTTTGTGTATGTTTGTGACAAAATTTTTATATGTACGCCGTTACGCTTGTTATTCAATGTCCCGACAAAAAAGGCATCATTGCAGATGTAACTTCTTTTGTGTATCAGCATAAAGGAAATATTCAATACATCGACCAATATGTAGATAGAGAAAAAGGGGCGTTTTTTATGCGGCTAGAAGCTGAATTGGATGAACAATTATGCGCTTATGAAGCATTTACATCAGCGTTTGAAAAAGGTCCTGCGGCAGTTTTCAACATGGATTGGAGCCATCAACCTATAGCATACAAACCCAAAATGGCGGTTTTTGTATCCAAATATGATCATTGCTTGTATGATTTATTGGGTAGATTTAAGTCTGGTGAATTGGGAGTAGAGATTCCCTTTATTTTAAGCAATCATGCAGACCTTGCCCCCATTGCCAAGGCATTTGAAATTCCCTTTTATCACGTTCCTGTTACCAAAGAAACCAAAGTTGAGGCAACAGAAGAACAACTTCGGTTACTCAAAAAGCATGAAGTGGATTTTATTGTGCTCGCGCGTTATATGCAAATAGTACCCCCAGCACTTATTGATGCTTACACAAGCAACATCATTAATATTCACCATTCATTTTTACCTGCATTTCCAGGAGCAAAGCCTTACCATTCGGCGTTTGAACGTGGCGTAAAAATTATTGGGGCTACCAGTCATTACGTAACCGAAGAGCTAGATGCTGGACCCATTATTGAACAAGATGTTGCGAGAGTATCGCATAGTCATAGTGTATCACAACTCATTGCAAAGGGACGTGATTTAGAAAAAATTGTATTGGCCAATGCGGTAAAGCATCATGTCGCCAAAAAAGTAATGGTTTACGGTAACAAAACTGTGATTTTCACCTAACTATAGCTTGGCACTTCGACAGGATCTGTGTTCGTTATAAGCTTTTTAAAAATCCAAGAGTAGTTATATTAAACTGTTGGGGTTGTTCTACATTAACCACATGCCCGCATTGCGGCACGACTGCTAACTGCGCCGAAGATTGCAACGAAACTAATTTTTGAACGCTGGGCAGAAACATATAATCTTCTTCACCCATAATATAGAGCGTTGGAATACCTACATCAACCTGACGGAAAAGACGCAACAACGGCTTAAGTTCGGCAGTAAGTTTATACCAGCGTAAAAACTCTTTGTGGTACAATTTTTTTGCTTCGCGTACAAAAAGCAACCTAGATTCGCGGTGGTTTTTCTTGGGCATGATGATAAAGGCAAAAAAGCGATAAAGCCATAAATAAGGAATGACTGATTTTACCACGTTTCCAAATCGCATTAAAATTTGCGAGCGTACATTTAGTTTC
>JAFMFL010000029.1 GCA_017856205.1 Flavobacteriaceae bacterium | reverse complement strand
TAGCCGAGAAGCGTAAGCGATGGAAAAAAGCACTGAATAAAGATATTTATTTAGAAGAAGCTGTTCATATATTGGAAGATTTGGAACTTAATTTTATTCCTTCTAAACCATTAGCCCTACAACAAAATTAATCCATTCGCTGGTAGGCAATTCGCAAATAAATACCTAGGAAAATACTAAACGCCAATAAGCTGGAGCCGCCATAACTCATTAGCGGTAAAGGAATACCAATAGTGGGAACGAGTCCTACTACCATGCCTAAGTTTATAGCAACGTGAATAAACAAAATACAAGCAAAACCAAGGCAAAAAACTCGCGCGAATGTCGTTTTTTGTTTATAGGCAACTCTAACAATTCGCAGTATTAAGATTAAAAAAAGCACCAAGACAAAAGAGGAGCCGATAAACCCCCATTCTTCCCCAATAGTGGTAAAAATATAGTCGGTTTGTTGTTCTGGAACAAAACCACCTTTTGTTTGTGTGCCTTCCAAAAATCCTTTCCCTGAAAATCTACCTGAGCCAATGGCAATTTGTGATTGGTTGATGTTATATCCAACTCCTTGTGTATCTACTTCTTTGCCAAGCAGTATGTTGAATCTATCCCTATGACGTTGCTCAAAAACATGCTCAAAAATATAGGACACGGAGTAAGTAAATCCACTAAAAAGAATGGTAGCGAGTAGGGCAAGGAAAACAATTTTTTTGCGTTTTCGCTTAGATTGTAGAGCAACATATAAAATTGCCAATAGTACAATCGCAACCATTACCCAATACATGCCTATCCATAATGTTGAAATAAATAAAACAAAAAGACTGATAAGCATTGTAAAGAAAAATGAAGGAAGCCCCTCAATGTGTAATACCAAAAAGAAACCCAGTAATACAAGTGCAGTTCCTGGGTCGGGTTGCAAAAGGGTAAGAATTGCAGGAATCCCCATAATGACAAACGCCCCGATATAATCTTTGGTTCTTTCAATTTGGGTATTAAAATCGCCCAAATGTTTGGCAAGGGCTAAGGCAACTGCAACCTTTGAAAACTCAGAAGGTTGTAAGCTAAAACTCCCAATATTATACCAAGATTGTGCACCAGATACTTCAGTTCCAAACAACCAAAGTCCTAGTAAGCTACCAATAGAAACTAAATATATAATGCTTGCGTATCGCTCAAAAAATCTGGTATCAAAAAATTGTATAAAAAAGATTAAAACAACCCCTAAACCAAAAGAAATCAGTTGCTTTTGCATAAAACTGAGCGCTATGGAATTGTCTTCGGCATTATATACTGAAGAGTAAATATTTATTAATCCAACACCAACCATAACGAGGTACAACAGCAAAGTAAACCAATCAAAACGTGCGAGTTTATTCATTTATGCTAAAGGGTTTGTTGCTTGTTACTTTGGCGTACTCTTCTGCCAAGCTACCTTCCATCATGCGTTTTTCTAACCATGAACGTTCCACATTTCCGGTGAGATATTTTTCAATGATCAAACTTGCTATGGGTGCCGCCCATCGACCACCCCAATACCCATTTTCAACAATTACAGCTAGGGCAATTTTTGGATTTTCTTTTGGTGCAAATGCAACAAATATTGAGTGGTCTGTAAGTTGGGTTCTAACACCATTAATTTTAGTAAAGTTTTCAATAGTTCCTGTTTTTCCGCATACCTCGATTCCTCGTACTGATGCTATGCGCGCAGTACCTTTTTTTACAACGTTCGCCATGCCTTCAATCACTGGGTCAAAGTGTTCTTTTGATATGCTAGTAAATCGTTTTGTTCTATACTCGGCAGCTATGAAATCACCTTGAATACCCTTCACAAAATGGGGAGTATAGAAAAATCCACGGTTAGCAATTGCTGCAACAACATTTGCCAATTGGATAGGTGTCATTAAAATTTCACCTTGCCCAATGGCGTTAGAGACAGTTGTTGCACCACGCCAACGCTGGTTAGGGTACCACAAATTATAAAAATTAGCATTTGGCACATAGCCCGATTGACCCACAGGATGATCATACCCCAAAAAATTTCCAAGCCCAAAACTACTTAGGTGACTATGCCAAGTGTTTATGCCGTCAGACGCATTATTGTCTTTATCAATAATGCGCCTATACACATTTGAAAAATACGTATTACACGAATTGTAGATTCCTCGGTTTAAGTTATTTATTGAGCCAGATGTACACTTACAAGCCATAAATTGATTTCGCGCATAAAAGTGACCGCTATAGCATGTGAATGTTGCGTTTGGCTGGATTACCTCCTCTTCAAGGGCAACTAGTGCGTTAAGCACTTTAAACGGGGAACCTGGCGGGTATTGCCCTTGCAACGAGCGATCAAACAAAAATCGATTGAGTGTATCTTGCTTTAAAATTCTAAAATTTGCAGAACGATCTCTTCCTACAAGCAAATTTGGCGCATAGGTAGGTGTACTGACGCTCATTAAAATTTCGCCCGAGCTTGGTTCTATAGCCAAAATGCCACCACGTTTGTTAGCGAGAAGTTTTGTGCCATATTCTTGCAAATCAATGTCTATGGATAGTGTAATGTCTTGCGCAGGTATTGGCAAGGTATCTAATTGCCCATCTTTATACGACCCAATGATTCGATTGAACTTATCGCGCTGCAAATAAGAAACACCCTTTTTCCCTCGCAGTATTTTTTCGTATGTTTTTTCAATGCCTTGCCTACCGATAAGTTCGCCTTGTTGGTAGTAGGGGTTGGTTTCCATATCAAAATAATTTACCTCGCTGATGTAGCCCAAAATGTTAGATGCAACATCAGTATGGTAAGCCCGCACAGATTTTCGCTGAATGTACATTCCAGGAAATTTCCACATTTTTTCTTGCAGGGTGGCATAATCTTGCTTTGAAATTTGACCTAATAATACTGAAGGAGCACGCAACGAATAACGCTTGGCTTTGGCAAGTTTATCATTGAATTCTTGTTTTGTAAGCCGAAGCATTTTGCAAAGGTCTAAGGTGTCAAAAGACATTAGGTCTTTAGGTACAACCATTAGGTCATACATGGGTTGGCTGGAAACCAATAATTTTCCGTTGCGGTCATACACATAGCCGCGTTCGGGATAGACATTTTGCTTTAACACCGAATTTTTTAGAGATAAATCACCATATTCATCTGATAAAATTTGCAATGAGAATAGTCGTGCAAACATGACAATTCCGAAAAAGCCAATGAGAATGGGGAAAAAGCGTGTTCTCATCACTTTGAATTACGCGTTAGGATTAAAACAAAAGCACTTGCCAAAATGGTCAGTAGGCTATTGGCAAACCAAGCACCTAGCAGCCATTCTAAACGGTCAATAGTTCCCACAACAAATAAAAAAACAAAAAAGTGATGTACCAGCACAATGAGTATAACATATTGAAATAGACTTCCAAAGGACTCGTGCTCAATTTTTAGGTCTTGTGGAGCCATAGTGTCGCTAAATACCGCTCTAATAAATAATGGGCGTGTGTATGCTATTAACACACATGCGGCAGTGTGAATTCCCCCTGAAAAAAAGATAAAATCGACGCAAATGCCAATAAAAAACCCAGACAAAAGAACAATCCATGGTGCCCAATCGTTTGGCAAAAAAATAAGCAGCAAAACATACACAAAAGGAGCATAAGGAATACCCAACAAAACAGGGTCAAACACAAATGCTTGTACAAATAACAACACCAAAAACCATAAAATCAATTTCGGTAATCTATTCATTCTCAATGTCGTTTATTAATTTTTTAATCTCATCTGCCGAAGGAAAATACACTACATATACTTGATTCAAGTTGGTCATGTCTTGAAATAGGGAAACACGTAAATTGTAGTAATTGTCATTAAGTGGAACCTCCGTAGCTGAGACTTTGCCAATGGGTATTTCGGCTGGAAAAATAGCCGACATACCACCTGTTACAATGGTGTCTCCCACAACAACTTTTGCTGCCAAAGGGACATCAGAAAGTACCATACTATTAGGAGATTCGCTATCCCAATACAAACTACCAAAATGATTGCTTTTTTTGAGTTTAGCATTAATGCGTAGCGATATGTTAAGAAGTGAAATTACGCCACTAGTTTTTTTAGATACGTTTTCTATAACACCAACAATGCCGTTGGCAGTGATGACGCCCATTTCTTTTTTCACACCATCCTTTTCACCTACATTAAGTGTCAAATGATTGTGCTTTAACTGAATGCTATTTCGAATTACTTGGGCTGGAATTACTTCAAAAGGAATAGAATCTAACAAAAATTCTTGGTTGTTTATTGTGATGAGTTGCTCGAGCAAGTATTGATTTTCAGCTACGAGTTGTTCGTTGTGCACTTGTCGTTTAAAAAAGGAAAAAAAAGTATAACGGGCTTCAAGAAACGGTGCTGAAATAGCATTGTTAAATGCTAAAAGGGAACTTCGTTGGTAGTTATGATTTTTGGCTATAAACCGAAGGGATAATCCAAACAGCAATATGAACAACAAAAGCGTTCCGTTTCGCAGTATGCTGTTCAGGAGTTTTTGCATGAGCTATCTATTTAACCAAAACAGACTTGTAACGCTCAATGTTTTTAAGTGCGGTTCCCGTTCCGCGCACCACGGCTCTTAGCGGATCTTCAGCAATAAAAATGGGGAGTTCAGTTTTTTGGGATAATCGTTTATCCAATCCTCTAAGCATAGATCCGCCACCTGCTAAATACACTCCAGTATTGTAAATATCAGCTGCTAACTCGGGTGGGGTTTGCGCCAAGGTTTCCATTACAGAGTCTTCAATGCGAATGATGGATTTATCAAGAGCTTTGTGAATTTCACGGTAAGAAATCATGATTTCTTTTGGCTTCCCAGTGAGCAAATCACGCCCCTGCACCGACATGTCATCTGGAGGATTTTCAAGTTCTTCTGTGGCAGATCCAATGGCAATTTTTACTCTCTCAGCAGTACGATCACCAATATATAAGTTATGTTGGGTACGCATATAATAGATGATGTCGTTGGTAAACACGTCACCAGCAATTTTCACTGATTTGTCACACACAATCCCCGACAAAGCAATAACAGCGATTTCTGTAGTACCACCACCTATATCAATAATCATATTTCCCTTAGGCTGCATGATATCAATTCCAATACCAATAGCGGCTGCCATGGGTTCGTGTATAAGATAAACCTCCTTGCCGTTTACACGCTCAGCTGATTCGCGCACAGCACGCATTTCTACCTCTGTAATTCCCGAAGGAATACATATAACCATACGAAGCGAGGGCGTAAAAAAGCGTTTTTTAAGTGAAGGAATGTTCCTAATGAACATGCTAATCATTTGCTCAGACGCATTAAAGTCTGCTATAACTCCATCCTTAAGTGGTCGGATTGTTTTAATATTTTCATGTGTTTTTCCTTGCATTTGATTGGCTTCCTGCCCAACTGCAATTATCTTGTTGCTTGTTCTATCTATTGCAACAATAGACGGGCTATCAACTACCACCTTGTCATTATGAATAATGAGTGTGTTAGCGGTGCCTAAGTCAATCGCAATTTCTTCAGTTAAAAAATCAAAAAAACCCATGGGAGCAAATATTGTATAATATTACGAATTAATGTTTAAAATGCCGCACACCTGTCATGACCATTGCTAATTTATTTGCGTTACAATAATCAACACTTAATTGATCTTTAATGGATCCGCCAGGTTGAATTACGGCTGTAACACCTGCTTTGTGGGCAATTTCCACACAGTCTGGAAATGGAAAAAACGCATCACTAGCCATTACGGCACCATTAAGGTCAAAGCCAAAGTGCGTTGCTTTTTCAATAGACTGTTTTAATGCATCTACCCGAGAAGTTTGTCCAGTGCCTGATGCAATGAGTTGCCCGTTTTTAGCCAAAACAATGGTGTTTGATTTGGTGTGTTTAGAAATTTTGGAAGCAAAAAGCAAATCGCTTTCCTCTTGAGCAGTAGCTTTTCTGTCCGTAGCCACTTGTAACATATCAACACTATCTGTAATAGAATCCCGCTCTTGAACCAAGTGTCCGTTAAGGCATGTGCGGACTAATGTTTTGGGTTGGGGATATTGATTTAGTTGCAATAAAATTCTGTTTTTTTTCTGTTGAAGCAGTTGCAGGGCATCTGTGTTAAAATCAGGTGCAATAACTACCTCACAGAACAATTTGTGGATTTGCTCCGCAGTAGCAAGATCAATGGCAGTATTGGCAATCAGCACACCACCAAAAGCGGAAACTGGATCTCCTGCAAGGGCATCTGTGTAAGCCTCAGCAAGAGTGTTACGTGTTGCTAATCCGCATGCGTTGTTGTGTTTTAAAATGGCAAATGTTGGCGCATCGTTTTGAAACTCTGCCATGAGTTGCACCGCAGCATCAACATCCAACAAGTTGTTATATGATAGTTCTTTTCCTCCGTGTTTGGTAAATACCTCATCAAAGTCCCCAAAAAACTGCCCTTTTTGGTGGGGGTTTTCTCCATATCGTAGTGTAGTACCGCCTGTATAGCTGATTTTTAGCACATCGGAGTCATCACTAAAAAACGAAAAAATTTGAGTGTCGTAATGCGAAGATACCTGAAATGCATGGGCAGCAAATTTCTTTCTGTCGGCAAGTCCAGTGCTACCTTTTTTATCGTTTAACAACCCTAAAAAATCGGCGTAATCATTAACCGATGAAACGCACAAAACGTCTCGGTAATTTTTGGCAGCAGCACGAATTAGCGAAATACCACCAATATCAATTTTTTCAATAATGTCTGCCTCGCTAGCTCCAGATTTCACGGTGTCTTCAAAAGGGTATAAATCCACCAAAACAATGTCTAAGTGCGGAATGTCATAAGCGGCAAGCTCTTGTTGGTCGTTTTCGTTTTCTCTACGGTTTAGAATCCCGCCAAAAACTTTTGGGTGCAATGTTTTTACACGCCCACCCAAAATAGAAGGGTATGAAGTTAAGTCTTCAACTTGTTTAACAGGGATATTTTGCTCTTCAATAAAAGCCGCTGTACCGCCTGTAGAGTAAAGCGTAATGCCCAAGTCGTGCATTTTTTTGACAATGGGCGCAAGCCCTTCTTTGTTGAATACGGAAACGAGGGCGGATTTGGCTTGTATTGCGTCGTGCATTAAGAAAAAATTGGTAAACGCAAATGTAGGAATTTTCTCTCACTAAAATTGAGCATTTGTGCGCAATAAAAATGTAGAAACGAGAGCGTTTACGGCTTCTAAAAAATCCACATCTTTTTGGTTAAATGCACTGGGTGTATTGGAATCAACATCTATTTGCCCCACATTTCTGGTCTCCACAAAAAGTGGAATTACAATTTCAGATTTCACGTCCATGCTACACGAAATATAATTGTCCTGCTGGGACACATCATCCACTACAAAATTTTGATTACTCACAGCCACTTGACCACAGATGCCTTTGCCAAATGGAATAACGGTATGGTCTGTAGGTTTTCCGGCAAATGCCTTAAGATGAAGTTCCTTTTTTTTGGGATGATGAAAGTAAAAGCCCACCCAGTCGTAGTTTGGGAGATTTTGCTGTATCTCATTGCAAATCCAATCTAAACCATCTTGTAGAGTTGGATTTTCATAAAGGAACAATTCAATATGTTTCAGTAACGTAGAATACATACAAAAACTGCCCCTTATCGGGGCAGTTGTTATTTTAGTTATTACATCATGCCTGGCATGCCGCCACCCATCGGTGGCATTGCCGATGGTGAATCTTCTTTAATGTCCACCAAAGCACATTCTGTTGTAAGAATCATTCCCGCAACTGATGCAGCGTTTTCAAGCGCGATGCGTGTTACTTTTTTAGGATCAATGATTCCTTTTTCTTGCATATTGCCGTAGGTGTCTGTTTTGGCATCATAGCCAAAGTTTTCTTCACCTTCGATTACTTTTGCAACCACTACAGAGCCTTCTCCGCCAGCATTGGCAACAATTGTTCTTAGTGGTGATTCAATAGCACGAGCAACAATTTGAACTCCTGTTTGCTCATCGGCATTTTCGCTTTTTAGCTTTGCCAAACTTGGTAATGCTTGAAGTAGCGCAACACCACCTCCAGAAACAATACCTTCCTCAACAGCAGCTCGTGTGGCATGAAGTGCATCATCAACACGATCTTTCTTTTCTTTCATTTCTACCTCAGAAGCTGCTCCAACATACAACACAGCAACACCACCCGAAAGCTTAGCTAAGCGTTCTTGAAGTTTTTCTTTGTCGTAGTCAGAAGTAGATGCTTCAATTTGCGACTTGATTTGATTTATGCGCGCCTTAATGTCATCTGAGTTTCCAGCACCATTTACAACCGTAGTGTTATCTTTGTCAATGGTTACTTTTTCTGCTGTCCCCAACATGTCGATAGTAGCATTTTCGAGGGTAAATCCTCGATCTTCAGAAATTACTGTTCCGCCTGTAAGGATGGCAATATCTTCGAGCATTGCTTTTCTGCGGTCACCAAAACCAGGTGCTTTTACTGCAGCAATTTTGAGTGAACCACGAAGCTTGTTTACAACCAATGTGGCAAGAGCTTCGCCGTCAACATCTTCTGCAATAACAACAAGTGGCTTGCCACTTTGCGCAACAGGCTCTAGTACTGGAAGCAAATCTTTCATCGTAGAAATTTTCTTATCATACAATAAAATATACGGCGCTTCCATATCGGCTTCCATTTTGTCTGAATTGGTAACAAAATAGGGTGAGATATAACCGCGATCAAATTGCATTCCTTCTACAATGTCAACAGTAGTATCGGTTCCTTTTGCTTCTTCAACAGTGATTACGCCTTCTTTACCAACCTTGTCAAATGCAGCAGTAATAAGTTCTCCAATCGCCTCGTCGTTATTTGCCGAAATAGAGGCAACTTGCTTGATTTTTTCTGAAGAATTCCCTACCTCAACCGATTGCTCATTCAAGTTTGCAACAATAGCCTCCACAGCTTTGTCAATACCGCGTTTCAAATCCATAGGATTTGCGCCAGCAGCTACGTTTTTCAACCCTTCCTTAACAATAGCTTGGGCTAAAATAGTTGCGGTAGTGGTACCGTCTCCAGCAAGGTCATTGGTTTTAGAAGCAACTTCTTTAACCATTTGAGCACCCATGTTTTCAAGTGCATCTTCAAGCTCTACCTCTTTGGCAACACTTACACCATCTTTGGTAACTTGAGGTCCACCGAAAGATTTTCCAATGATAACGTTGCGACCTTTTGGACCAAGAGTTACTTTAACTGCATCTGCAAGAGCATCTACACCGCGCTTTAATCCGTCGCGCGCATCTACATCAAATTGAATTTTTTTTGCCATGTCTTTATTTAATTATGAAACAATTGCTAGAATATCGCTTTCGCGCATGATAAGGTAATCTCCGCCGTTGAGTTTAAGTTCAGTTCCAGCGTATTTACCATACAAAACAGTATCGCCCACTTGCACAGTGATGGCATCGTCTTTGGTTCCAGGACCTGTTGCAACAACAGTCCCTTTTTGTGGTTTTTCTTTGGCTGTGTCAGGGATAATAATTCCCGACGCTGTAGTCGTTTCAGCCGCTAAAGGCTCAACAACTACACGGTCAGCCAAGGGTTTGATATTGATCGTACTCATGTTTGTTATTATTTTTTAAAGATTTAGCATCAATTGTGCCAAGTGAAATTTTACTAAGATATTGAACAAAAAAGCTGACAGGATGACACCTGAATTAATTGTCACCGCTAGTTTCGGGAACTTCAGGTAATTCTTCTGGAATTTCTTCAGGAATCTCTTCCTGAATAACCTCTTCAATAGCACTTTCGTCTACAAGTGTAGATTCGTTTCCATCAGTAGGAAGACTTATCATAGAGTTTGAAATCAAGATAAGCACCAATAAAAGGGCGGCTAAGACCCAAGTGCTTCGGTCTAAGAAATCAGTGGTTTTTTGTACCCCGCCAAGCTGTTGTGAACTACCTCCAAACGCAGAAGATAATCCTCCGCCTTTGGGGTTTTGCACCATGACCACCAAAATGAGCAAAAAGCAAATGATAACGGTTAGTCCTAAAAAAATGGAAAATGTACTCATGTCAACTGTCTTTTTGTGCGTTCGTAATTTTTCGAATTTGGTCAGCAAAGAAACCACTTTTTTCTGGATATTTCAATGCTAATATCTCATAGGCTTTTTTAGCCTTTTTTAACTTTCCTTGTTTGAAGTACACTTCCGCCAATGTTTCGGTCATGAGTGTGTGTTCGTCAAACTGTTGTTTTTTGGTTAAATCTTGTTGTTTTTCTATTGATTTGGAAACAGTCATTCTGGGCGCATCTGCAATAAACTTATCGATTAACCTATTTTGCTCATTCCCATTTGATGGCACGGTATCCAATTGCTGGAGCCAATCCACAAACGATCGAACTTCATCAGCGGTGTCTTGCGTAGTTGTAACTTGAATTATATCAGTCGCAGCACTCGGATTTGGGATTAGATGAAGCCTGCTTTTGGTATGTAGCGAACTCGCCTTTAGCAGCGATGCTTCTTCGGCTAAATTATTATCATGCGCAATTTGCCAGCTCAAATGATGTAGGGCTTGGAAGTAAGGGTATTGTTGCACCAACGTGTCCAAATGATTTAATGTAGCTTTTGGCTCTTCGATGCCTTTTTGGCGAAGCTTTGTCAAATATGTATGCTTATGACTTACCATTTGGCTAAAGATTCATTAAAAATATCTTGTGTAATACGTTCAAAAAGAACTTCATGCGCTTCCGCTTGTACAGACTGAAGCTGTGCTATAGCATCAAAATCATAAAAAAAGCTAAATCGTTTTTCAAAATCATCATCTTCATTGAGCGTATTAAAATAGCGCACATTAACTGCCATTGTAAGTCGGTTTTGCGCAGCTGTTTGCTGGGCGGTTGCTGTCATCGGACTCACACGGTACTCAACAATTTCACCTTCATAAATAAGATGTCCATTAACGTTGGTAAGCTCCAAATTGGTTTGGTTGAGCAGCATTTCTTGAATTGCATTAGTAAAGTCTCTGTCAAGCCCAGGTTCAAAAACAGAACCTACTTGATCTGCAGCATTATTAATAAAAAAGTTTACCTGTACCGTTTCCGCTCCTTCGGGAATAGATGCACCTGTAAAAGAATAATACTTACAACTTGCAAGAAGCAAAAACGTCAAGAAAGCTATTCTTTTCATGCTATAAATCTAAGTCAAATTGCTTGATTTTTCGATACAATGTGCGCTCTGAAATTCCTAATTCAGCCGCAGCGGCTTTTCGTCTTCCGTTATTGCGTTCCAATGCTTTAACAATGAGCTCTAACTCTTTGTCTTGAAGTGATAAAGTTTCGGCTTCCTGTACTTCTTCGGCATAGTCAAAATTGTCATTGTAAGGCGCAGATTCTCTAACCGATTCATGTGATGGCTCAAAAGGCAGAGCTTCGTCTGAAGGGGTTTCTTCTCCGTAAATTTTTTGAATCAATCCTTCGTGCTGTGCTTTAGCTTGATCCATATTAGAGGCATTCATTAACTCGTGTGTGAGTTTTTTAAGATCGTTCAAATCTGATTTCATATCAAACAATACCTTGTACAAAATTTCCCTTTCCGAAGCAAAATCACCTCCCGATCCATTTTTATTAATTACCGCTGGAAGATTTGCCTTTGTAGCAGGAAGGTATTGTCGTAAAAGAGATGCTGTAATGGTGCGCTCTTGTTCCAAAACCGAGAGTTGCTCGGCAACGTTTCGAAGTTGTCTAATATTTCCAGCCCATTGCTGTTGTTCCAATAGACTTTGTGCTTGTTCGTCCAAACGTATGGTGGGCATACGGTATTTTTGGGCAAAATCGGCAGCAAATTTTCGAAATAACAAATGGATGTCTCCCTTGCGTTCTCTTAGGGGGGGTAAGTTAATTTCTACTGTACTTAATCGGTAGTACAAATCTTCTCTAAATTTTCCTTTTTGGATGGCTTCCATCATTTTGACGTTGGTGGCGGCAACCACGCGTACATCTGTTTTTTGCACTTTTGATGAGCCTACTTTTAGAAATTCGCCGTTTTCTAACACACGTAATAATCGTACTTGTGTGGCAAGAGGTAATTCACCCACTTCGTCCAAGAAAATAGTTCCGCCGTGAGCCACCTCAAAATAACCACTTCGGGTTTGAGTTGCACCCGTAAACGCACCTTTTTCGTGTCCAAAAAGTTCTGAATCAATCGTTCCTTCAGGGATGGCTCCACAGTTCACGGCAATAAATTTGCCGTGTTTTCGGTTAGATAATTGATGAATGATGCGTGGAAAAACTTCTTTTCCAACCCCCGATTCACCTGTGACCAATACCGATATTTCTGTTGGGGCTACTCGCACGGCTTTACCGATGGCAAAGTTTAACTGCGTATCATTGCCAATAATGCCAAATCGCTGTTTAATGTTTTGAACGTTATCCATGGTGATAGCTTTGCGTTGGACCAAAATCTATGGCGTTACCAAGAAGCGTTGCCGAGGTACAAGACTCAATTTTCACATATACAAAATCGCCAACAGTATAGTGTTGTTTTGGAAATACCACAACGGTGTTTTGTTGTGTACGACCACTCCATTGAGCATCTGATTTTTTAGATTCTTTTTCAATAAGCACTTCAACCGTTTTGCCAACAAATTGCTCGTTTCTGTAACGCCCATGCGCTTGCTGCAAGGCAACAATATCTTGTAAACGTCTTTTTTTAACTTCTTGCGGAATGTTGTCTTCCAATTTTTTTGCGGCAGGAGTTCCCGGACGTTCTGAATACATAAACATAAACCCAAAATCATATTTCACATACTCCATAAGGCTCAGGGTGTCTTGGTGATCGGATTCGGTTTCATTAGGAAAGCCAGCAATCATGTCTTGTGAAATACCGCAGTCGGGAATAACACGCTTAATATCATCAATAAGCTCCATGTATTCTTCACGCGTATGCTGGCGATTCATGGCTTTTAGCACTGCATTGCTACCCGATTGAACGGGCAAGTGAATGTAGTTGCACACATTTGGATGTTTCGCCATAATGTGCAGTACATCGCGTGTCATATCTTGAGGGTTGGAAGTTGAAAATCGGATGCGAATACCTGGGTGTGCTTGCGCAACCAAGTCCAACAATTGATGAAAATGAACAGCAGTTTTCTGTTGCAATGCACTTGCTTTGGCAAAGTCTTTTTTAGGACCACCGCCGTACCACAAATAACTATCCACATTCTGCCCAAGTAATGTTACTTCTTTATAGCCCGCTTTGGCTAGCGTATTCATCTCTTCTAAAATACTTTTTGGGTCACGGCTACGCTCACGACCTCGAGTAAAGGGCACCACGCAAAAGGTACACATGTTGTCACAACCACGGGTAATGGAAACAAAAGCCGTTACGCCATTAGACTGTAAGCGAACAGGTTGTACATCGCCGTAGGTTTCTTCTTTTGAAAGGATTACGTTTACGGCATCACGCCCTGCCTCAACTTCCGCTACAAGATTAGGAAGGTCTTTGTAGGCATCTGGTCCAACCACCAAATCCACAATTTTTTCTTCTTCTAAAAACGCACTTTTAAGTCGTTCTGCCATACAGCCTAAAACTCCCACTTTAACGTTTGGATTTGTTTTTTTCACACCCTGAAAAGCTTCTAGGCGATTGCGCACGGTTTGCTCTGCTTTTTCTCGAATAGAACAGGTGTTTACCAAAATCAAATCCGCATCTTTGATCTGGGTGGTAGTTTTATATCCAGCTTCGCTAAGAATAGACGCCACGATTTCGCTATCAGAAAAGTTCATCTGGCAGCCGTACGACTCGATAAACATTTTCTTATCACCTGAAGCAGTTTTGGAATCTAGTTCCAACACCTCACCATTGAAGGTATTCGGGTTTTTTGTTTCTATCTCTTTAGCTTGATGCATCCAAAATTATTAGCTTGTAAAATTACAAAATATCAATGGAATTGACATTTTGTCATGCGCTAATTTTTGCTAATGAGGCAACCTAGGCTTGAGAACGCCATAGCAATATGTTCCTAAAATGGCAGACGCTAAGACAATAAGTACTGGAAAATACCCTGCACCAATAAGCACGTAAATGGGTCCGGGGCATGCACCTGTAAGCGCCCAACCCAGCCCGAAAATAATTCCACCAAAAAGCGGTGCTTTTACCAATTTCGCTTTAGATGGAATTTGAATCTCCTCTCCAAAAAATGATCGAAGTTTAAAGCGTTTTATGGCTTGCGTAACCACAAGTCCTAATGCAACAGCAGCACCAATGATACCATACATGTGGAAGGACTTAAATTGGAACATTTCGTAGATGCGAAACCACGATGCAGCCTCGGATTTAATCATAATAATTCCAAAAAGGATACCGATTGAAAAGTAAAGTAGTACGCGTTTCATAATAAACAAGGTAATAAAAAGTGATTCATAAGTAATCCGCCTATAAAGAATCCAATCACAGCAATTAAGGAGGGTAATTGTAAATTGCTTAAACCAGAAATAGCATGACCTGACGTACAGCCCCCAGCATAGCGCGTTCCAAAACCAACCAAAAAGCCGCCAAGCGCTAGTAGGACTAAGGTCTTCGGATTAGAAAAGGCATCTGTACAAAAAAACGCTTCAGGCATATAGTCTTTGCCTGCGCCTTCAACTCCTAAGCTGTTGAGCTGTAAAACCACATCTTGATGAATGGCACCTACTGTTCCGTCAGTCATGTAGTTATTAGCTAATAAACCACCTGCTGCTGCACCTAGGGCAACTACCAAATTCCAACGATATTGGCGCCAATCGAAATTAAAAAAAGTTGTTTTTTTACCTGCTCCTGCCATCGCACAAAGCGTGCGTAGGTTGGAAGACATTCCAAATTGTTTTTCAGAAAAAAGCAGTAAAAATAAAACCACTGCAATGGCAGGGCCGCCTATATACCACGGCCATGGCTCTGTAATAAGATTCATAGTTTAAAATTTATTCAAATGTATGAATGCAAATTAAATAAATAGCAGACTGAAAAGTGCTTTTTAAGTCCTTAACATACTTCTTAAATAACTTGTAAGCACAAAAATTTAATGCGTTCACAATTTTTCCAAACCATAAATTCTTCTACTTTTGTTCCGAAAATTATTCCAATGCCCAACAATTTAGTCATCGTGGAGTCCCCTGCAAAAGCCAAAACTATAGAGAGGTTTTTAGGAGAGAAATTCAAAGTTGTTTCCAGCTTTGGACATATTTCAGACCTTCCTGCAAAAGAGCTAGGCGTTGATGTCGATGGCGATTTTAGCCCAAATTATATTGTAAACGATGACAAGAAAAAAGTAGTAAGAGAATTGAAATCACTAGCCAAAAAAGCAGAAATGGTTTGGCTAGCTAGTGATGAAGATCGTGAGGGAGAAGCTATCGCATGGCATTTAGCAGAGCAGTTAGATTTAGACCAAAACAACACCAAGCGCATTGTTTTTCATGAGATTACCAAAAATGCCATTCAACATGCTATAGCACACCCGCGCAGCATTAACCAACATTTGGTAGATGCGCAACAGGCGCGCAGGGTTTTGGATAGATTAGTAGGGTATGAATTATCCCCTATTTTGTGGCGCAAGGTTAAGGGCGGATTATCTGCTGGGCGTGTGCAATCTGTTTCCGTGAGGATACTGGTAGAGCGCGAACGTGAGATTGAAGCCTTTATGCCTAAAGTGGTTTTCAAAATTCAGGGA
>JAFMFL010000105.1 GCA_017856205.1 Flavobacteriaceae bacterium | reverse complement strand
CCCGAAGTAACTGTTTACCCAAACCCTGCTGATAAAATTATTCATATTTCAGTAGCTGGCAGCACTCCAGAAAAGGTCGAGCTATTTTCCATTAATGGCAAGATGGTTAAGCAAGCCAAGCCTAAAAATACCCAAATCTATGTAGATGATTTGACGAGCGGTTTATACCTACTAAAAGTATATCACGGTAAAATGCATTCATTTCACAGGGTGGTTGTGGAATAATTTGCAAATTAAAAGTTCTTGAATTTGGCTACTTTTTAAGGAGCCACGAAGAGGATTGAATTTTATCACCCAATCCGTCTATAAGGGAAATGCCCAAACGCTCACACACAGGACGCTCGGGAATGGTGTCATTGTTTTGGTCGCCACCATTGGCAAATGCCAACGCATACACATTGCCAAATTCTTTATGAATATGTGCAATCGTTTCGCATACGGTTCGATCCTTGTCAATAGATAAAAACACTTTATCCACAACACGCAAACTGGAAACAATAAAAACTCGCTCTTGCTCGTCTTGAAATTCCTTTGAGCCTTTCAGCGCACGCTGATGGTCTGAATTTACAATAACAAACAACGCATCACCATGCGATTTTGCATTGTGGAAATACTCCAAATGTCCTTTATGAATAGGATTAAAATAACCGCTTACAATTACTGCTTTTTTCATGCCTCAAAAGTACAGTATTATCGTCAAATTTTGTCTCCTTTTGAATCAACAATACATAGGGTCTATTTGGAAATAAATTAAATCTGTTGCAGAGGTAAAATAAACCCCATCTATTTCATACTTTTACATTCATTTTTTAAACCATAACCAAAATGGCATTTGATATAGCAATGATAAAAGCTACTTATGCACGCTTAGCTGAGCGCATAGGAGCGGCGCGTAACCTTGTAGGAAAACCTTTAACAGCATCAGAGAAAATTTTGTACTCGCACCTATGGGACGGAACAGCAACCTCCACATTCACTCGTGGTGCAGACTACGTTGATTTTGCGCCCGACCGTATTGCCTGTCAGGACGCAACCGCCCAAATGGCATTATTGCAGTTTATGCAAGCTGGAAAAGCGAAAGTAGCGGTACCTACAACCGTACATTGCGACCACCTTATTCAAGCCAAAGACGGTGCCTCCGCCGACTTAAAATCTGCTAACAATACTTCCGCAGAAGTCTTCGATTTTTTGCAATCTGTATCAAACAAATACGGTATTGGATTTTGGAAACCAGGTGCCGGAATTATCCACCAAGTGGTATTGGAAAATTATGCTTTCCCTGGCGGAATGATGATTGGAACCGACTCACATACCGTTAATGCGGGCGGTTTAGGCATGCTCGCCATTGGAGTTGGTGGTGCAGATGCAGTAGACGTTATGGCGGATATGCCATGGGAATTGAAGTTTCCAAAACTTATTGGCGTTAAGCTTACAGGCAAGCTCAATGGATGGACTGCTCCAAAAGATGTTATTCTTAAGGTTGCTGGAATTCTTACTGTAAAAGGCGGAACAGGTGCTATCATTGAATATTTTGGCGAAGGCGCAGAAGCCATGTCTTGCACAGGAAAAGGCACCATTTGTAATATGGGTGCTGAAGTAGGTGCAACGACCTCAACTTTTGGCTACGATGCCTCTATGGAGCGTTACCTCCGCGCTACGGGCAGAGATGATGTTGCCGATGCTGCTAACGAGGTAAAAGAACACCTAACTGCAGACCCTGAAGTGTATCAAAATCCTGAACAGTATTTTGATCAGGTTATTGAAATCGATTTAGACACATTGCGCCCACATATCAATGGTCCGTTTACACCCGATTTGGCAACGCCTGTTTCTGAAATGGGCGAAAAAGCAGCTGCTAACGATTGGCCCATTGATGTTGAATGGGGATTGATTGGTTCGTGTACGAATTCTTCTTATGAAGATTTATCACGAGCATCTTCAATCGCTCAACAAGCCATAGATAAAGGATTAAAAACGAAGGCTGAGTTTGGAATTAATCCGGGTTCTGAGCAAGTGCGTTATACCGCTGAGCGTGACGGGATTCTTGAGGTTTTTGAAAATTTGGATGCAAAAATTTTCACCAACGCTTGTGGTCCTTGTATCGGGCAATGGGCGCGCTATAATGATCCTAAAAATGCACCAAAAAATAGCATTGTACATTCTTTTAATAGGAATTTTGCCAAACGTGCAGATGGCAACCCAAACACGCATGCTTTTGTGGCTTCCCCAGAAATTACGGCTGCAATAGCTATTGCTGGACGATTGGATTTTAATCCAATGACCGATACGCTTATTAACGAGAATGGAGAGGAAGTAAAGCTAGACGAGCCAACAGGATGGGAATTACCACCCAAAGGATTTGATGTCAAAGACAACGGCTATTTGGCTCCCGAAGAAGATGGCTCTGGGGTAAATGTGGTGGTTAATGATGATTCTGAACGATTGCAATTGCTAACGCCTTTTGCACCTTGGGATGGCGAAAACCTAACAGGAGCAAAACTGCTTATTAAAGCGCACGGAAAATGTACCACAGACCATATTTCTATGGCAGGTCCATGGTTGCGTTACCGAGGACATTTGGACAATATCTCTAACAATTGTTTGATTGGGGCAGTAAATGCCTTTAACAAACAAACCAATTTTGTCAAAAATCAACTTACAGGCGAATACGGCGGAGTGCCCGATGTGCAACGTGCCTACAAAGCTGCTGGCATTGAAACCGTTGTTGTGGGAGATCACAACTACGGCGAAGGCTCATCGCGTGAACACGCCGCTATGGAGCCACGTCATTTGGGTGTAAAGGTGGTTTTGGTAAAGTCATTTGCGCGTATTCATGAAACAAACTTGAAAAAACAAGGTATGTTAGGTATTACGTTTGAAAACGATGCTGATTATGACCTTATTCAAGAAGACGATACATTTAATTTTGTTGATTTAAAAGATTTTACTGCTGGAAAACCACTTACAATTGAAGTGGTCCATGCAGACGGTTCATCAGATGTGATTAAAGCAAATCATACCTATAACGAAGCGCAAATTGAATGGTTTAAAGCCGGCTCGGCACTAAATCTCATCAAGCAGCAAAACAGTGCAGCTTAAAAATTTTGATGAGACTCTCCGCAAGCTTATTCCCACTTAGCGCTTATTGACAACGCGTTGAATTTCAATTAAAACGTTACGCTTTTGTAGTGACGATACCTGAGTTTTTAAATTTAGCCGCGTAACCTTAGTGGTTACGTAAAATTTGTTATTTTTATTAAAATACAAATTTGTAACATTATGAAAACCATTTACAAAGCCCTGATTTGGATTGTTTCTATTACAGTGTTATGTGCTTGGACCTTTCGTATGAATCGTCCTTCTCTTTTTAGGGGCGGAGATACCACTACCATGCTAGAAGAATTTCAGGCGTATGGGCTTAGTAAAAACACCATGATTATTGTTGGGGTTTGCAAAGTGATTGCTGCAATTGCATTGCTGTTAGGATTGCGATTTCAAAAGCTTGTTGTTCCTGCAGCTG
>JAFMFL010000028.1 GCA_017856205.1 Flavobacteriaceae bacterium | reverse complement strand
ATGAAGGGATGTCCCCAAAAGAAGCCATACAGCGTATTTTGGAATACTCCACCATTCCGGGCACATCGCGCCACCATTGGGGCACCGATGTTGATATTACCGATGCCAACGCACCCAAACAAAAACGTGTGTTGGTTCCCAACAAATTTCACGGTAACGGACCCTTTGCCCCTTTGCGCCAATGGATGGAAAAAAACGCAAACAGATTTGGGTTTTATTTGGTCTATACCAAGGATACCGACCGCACTGGTTTTTATTACGAGCCTTGGCACTATACCTATTTGCCCGAAGCCAAACACTACCAAAAAGAATACGATTCCCGAACGGCATTTGCTTATTTTAAATCGGTTGGCGTAGCGGGAAGTGAGCACATTACCCTTGACTTTTGGAGTAGCTACTACCTAAATTTTGTCAAAGGAATTAACAGCGAATTAACAGAAAACTAGCAGCAGCTGGCACAGCTTTTGCCAATTGTTACATATGGCGCGCTGGTTTCTATGTTTATGTGTTGTTGCTGTCAGTACGAGTTGTATTCCGTTGAGTTTTGCGCCAAACATCAAAACAGACAAGGTTAAAATCGCCAAACGCTTTAAGCGTGATTTACCCAAGCGATATGGGTTTATTTTTGAAGACCCCAAAGAAGCCGATGAATTCTACTCATTTATCAATACCAAATACCAACTACCGGGTATAGAACGCAAAATTCCATTATGGGTTAACAAAAAGCCACTTGTAATGAATATTTATGAGCGCAGACGCACCACTAGCACGTTGAATTTTGTACCCATACTTATCGATGCTGCCCTTTCGGATGAGGATAGCGGAGTTCCAGGCTTTTTTAACAGTTTTTATACCACTCGAAATGAAAAATGGTTTATCATCATCACACTAACCGACTTAAACGGACAAGATGCCCTTATGCCAGATTACAAAGAACAAAATGCTAACCTTGCCTTTTTACGCAACCTACAAAAAGAATACCTCAATACTGCAAACTATATGGAAGCCTATTTTAGAACAAAAAAGTAGGCATATCAATACATGTATTCATTTAAAACCCTTTTAAGGTTCGTAGTTTACAGTATCTTTGCACCACAAAATAACCCTATGAGCAAACGTGTTCTTTTAATGATTTTAGACGGTTGGGGCATCTCACCTGACCCAGCAGTTTCGGCCATTGTTCAAGCCAAAACCCCTTTTGTGGATAGTCTTACAAAAGATGCCGTTTATAACGTATTGCACACCGACGGTATGCACGTAGGGCTACCCGAAGGACAAATGGGAAACAGCGAAGTAGGGCACGTAAACTTAGGTGCCGGCAGGGTGGTGTATCAAGATTTGGCAAAAATCAATATGGCGGTGGAACAAAACACGCTAAAAGACGAAGCCGTGCTTAAAGATGCCTTTGCTTATGCTAAAGCAAACAACAAAGCCGTTCACTTTTTAGGATTGGTTTCTGATGGTGGCGTGCATGCACACATCAACCACATAGAGGGACTGCTAAAAGCTGCTCATGAGGCACAAGTACCCAAAAGCTATATACATGCGTTTACGGACGGACGTGATGTAGACCCCAAATCGGGATTAGGGTTTTTGACCAAAGTTCAAGAGATGTGTGCATCGACCAACGCACATTTGGCAAGCGTGGTGGGACGCTATTTTGCCATGGACAGAGACCAACGCTGGGAGCGTGTCAAAAAAGCATACGACTTGCTCGTACATGGTACGGGTACCCAAACCACAAACCTTACAGACGTAATGCCAGCCAATTATGACGCAGGTACAACAGATGAATTTATTGAGCCGATTGTCCTTCCCGAAAACGGGGATGTTGCCGATAGTCGCATCAAGGAAGGTGATGTGGTTATTTTCTTTAATTTCCGCACCGACCGTGGGCGCCAACTCACACAAGCCTTAAGCCAAATGGCATTTCCCGCGCAAAACATGGAGCCACTTTCGTTGCACTATGTAACGCTGACCAACTATGACGAATCGTTTCAAAACGTGCATGTGGTGTATGACAAAGAAAACATTCAACAAACGCTGGGCGAGGTACTTGCAAATGCTGGAAAAACGCAAATACGCATTGCCGAAACCGAAAAATACCCGCACGTAACCTTTTTCTTTAACGGTGGTCGAGAAACGCCTTTTGAGGGCGAAGAGCGCATTTTATGTCCGTCTCCAAAAGTAGCCACATACGACTTGCAACCTGAAATGAGCGCATACGACATTCGGGATGCCATTGTGCCAAAACTCAAAGCAAAAGCAGCTGATTTTGTGTGCTTAAATTTTGCGAATCCTGACATGGTTGGTCATACCGGCGATATGGCAGCCGCCATAAAAGCCTGTGAAACCGTGGATGCTTGCACAGCAGATGTAGTAGCCGCCGCTAAAGAAGGAGGTTACTCCGTTATTATCATTGCAGATCATGGAAATTGTGATACCATGATTAATCCAGACGGCAGTCCAAACACCGCGCATACCACCAATTTAGTGCCCGTTTACCTTATTGATAAAGATGCAAAAAGCATCAACGAAGGTGCGCTTTGCGATATTGCACCCACCGTGCTAGACCTTATGGGAATTGAGCAGCCCGCTAATATGACAGCAAAATCATTACTTTAGCTTTCTAAAACATGCTCCATGAGAAGGTTAGTCATTTTTCTTTTTGTAATTATATGTGGTTGTTCTACATCGCAAGAACTATTAGGTCCTATTGAATTAAATCAATTAAAACAACCTCCATATAGCGAATGGTTCACTACCGAATACGACAACTACAAGCCTTTTGTTAAAACAACAGACCAACTTAAAGGTTTGTTGCAAGATGTTGAAATCAAGATCTTTATGGGTACATGGTGTTCAGATAGTCAAATGCAAGTCCCTGCTTTTTTTCGAATTTTAGGTACGATTGATTTTAACGGGGAAGTATCCATTATTGCAGTTGACAAGGAAAAGAAAACGCCTTCGGGAAGTGCTGCCAAAAGTAAAATAACCCATGTGCCGACCTTTATTTTCTACAAAAACGGTGAGGAAATCAATCGCATTGTGGAGTCGCCAGTTGATTTTTTAGAAGATGATATGCGCGCCATTCTTAGTGGAGCAGTATATAAACACATTTATCAAGATTGATGTCGTTACAAAAAACAGCCGAAGAAATTGAGTTGATTCGCAAAAGCGCACTGCTGGTATCCAAAACCTTAGGGATGTTGGCGAGTGAAATCAAGCCAGGTATGACTACACTAGAACTCGACAAAAAAGCAGAAACTTTTATTCGAGACCATGGTGCTATTCCTGGATTTTTGGGGCTTTATGATTTTCCCAATACGCTGTGTATAAGTCCGAACGAGCAAGTAGTTCATGGCATTCCAAACAACACACCCCTGCAAGAAGGCGATATACTTTCCATTGACTGTGGCGTACTCCAAAACGGCTATTACGGCGACCACGCCTATACTTTTGAAGTAGGTGAAATTGATGTGGAAACCAAAAAACTTCTTGACCGAACAAAAGCATCGCTATACAAAGGCATTGAAGCCTTTCGAGTAGGAAACCGAGTGGGTGATGTAGGCTTTGCCATTCAACAGTATGTAGAGCAATTTGGCTATGGTGTGGTGCGCGAGTTGGTCGGGCACGGATTGGGAACTAGCATGCACGAAAAACCCGAAATGCCCAATTACGGCAAGCGTGGCAGGGGGAAAAGTTTTTTGGAAGGTATGGTTGTTGCTATTGAGCCCATGATTAACCAAGGAACACACCGAATAAAGCAACTAAAAGACGGCTGGACAATACTCACTGCAGACGGTGCACCGAGTGCACATTTTGAGCACAATGTTGCCATTGTAGATGGAAAGCCTGAGTTACTTTCTACGTTCAAATATATTTACGATGCATTGGGCATCTCTTCCAACGAAGAAGATGCGTTTAGAGCCGTTCCGTTAAGCGTATGAAAGCTTTTGCAAGGCTACTCCTCGGACTTTTCCCTAGAACTGTATTACAATGGTTGGCAAATGTGTTGTCGCCCATTCTTGATGTGTGGTATCGGGGAAACAACTTTACCGATCCTATTAATGACAAATCCTATCGAAAGTTTTTACCCTATGGATACGTTAAAATTCGTCCAAATGTCCTTAGCCCCGGAACGCTTTCATTGGAGCGTCATCGCCTGATTTGGTTGTATCTTAAAAACGAAACCGATTTTTTTGAATCTCCCGCTAAGGTACTGCATATGGCACCCGAAAAAGCCTTTATTTCCAGATTAAAAAAGCTACCGCATTTAGATTATATCAGCTGTGATTTGGAATCGCCACTCGCCGATATCAAAGCGGATATTTGCAATTTACCCTTCGAAGATGCTTCGTTTGATTGGATTTTATGCAATCATGTTCTAGAACATATTCCAAACGACCAAAAGGCTATGCAGGAATTGTTTCGAGTGCTAAAACCTGGTGGGAAGGCATTACTACAAGTTCCTCTTGACCCAAAACGCAACACCACTTTTGAAGACAATAGCATCACCGACAAAGCGGAACGCACTAAAATTTTTGGACAATACGATCACGTACGGGTTTACGGGTTAGACTATTTTGATAAACTCCGCAAAATTGGTTTTGAAGTAGATGAATTGCAGTTTGGAAAATCCCTAACCGCAGATGAACGCAAACGCTTTGGAGTGGTAGAAAACGAATATATTCCGTTGTGCCTTCGCCCTATTGACGCTCAAAAACAAAGCCTTTTGTAGCCACCACACGCACCGAATCTTTTGCTGCCAACACCCATAGGGCCTCCACTTCAACTAAAGATTCCATTAACGTTTTTCCCTTTTCGAAGGGCATTGCCATAAGTGCTGTGGCATAGGCATCGGCAAGCATGGTATTGGGTGCCAAAACAGACGTGCTTAGAATGTTGCTTTTGATCGATTTTCCCGTTTTTGGATTGACGGTGTGAACAAACTTATTCCCATTCTCATCGGTGCGGAATTTTCGGTAATTCCCAGATGAAGCTAGCCCTTGGTTTTCTAATGGAAGGGTGGCAATAAACCTGCGTGTTTCTTTCTGATTAGGGTGGTCAATGGCTACACGCCACGGCTGTTTTTTTTCTGGATGTATTCCATTAGCAAATAGCTCGCCTCCCACTTCTACCAAATAATTTTGATATCCCAAAGACTTAAGCATTTTGGCAAGCGCATCAACAGCATAGCCTTTGGCAATGGCATTAAAATCAACATAAATGTTTTTATTTTCCTTACCAACCGTTCCATTTTCCAATAAAGAAACGCGGTGAAATCCTGTGATATTTAACAAGCTATCCATCGCTTTATCATCAATTAATGCAAGTGGCTGTGCAGGTCCAAAGCCGTATGCATTTACCAATGCGCCCACCGTGGGGTCAAAATAGCCATCAGTCTCTTGCCAAAGCTGTTGGGCAGTTTGAAAAACGGTTTTGAAATCAGCATCTGTTTGTATGGCTTCTCCCCTATTTATTTTTGAAATAATGGAGTTTGGCCAATAGGTCGACATGGACTGATTCATGCGTAAAAAAACCGCATCAATGGAGTCTAGAACAGTTTCGTTTGCCCTAACATCTGCATATAATATCGAATATGTAGTGCCAAGGGCTTCTCCTTGTGCACGCTGAAGGGTTTTATCAGGCTGACAAGCCACAAAAATGGCAGCAACAGCAATAAATCTAAATTTCTTGAAGTCCCGAAAAATTGATGGCATAGGGTTCATCTTTGTCAAGAGGTTTGTTATAATCTTTAGCATGAGCAAAGCCAACACCCGCAAAATAGGTCTTTGCTTTAAATTTTGTGGCATGCTCTTTTACTTCATCCATTAATTTAGCGTCGTAATTTTTAGGATTGTCGGGATAACACACATGACGCACCACCACAAAGTGAAGGGTTTTATCTTTTGTACACACAAATTGCGGGTCTTTTTTTGGGGCACTATTTACCGCCAAAAATTCATATCCATCGGCTTCTAAAGATTCGCCAACGGTAGTCATGGCAAGTTGATGTAGTTCGTCATCGGTTAAAGAATTCATGGTATAAATTTACAAAAAAAGAGGCCGAAGCCTCTTTTGTATTATCCGCCAAAGTCGTCGAAACGAACATTTTCGTCGGGCACCCCAAAGTCCTCTGCCATTTTTTCAACAGCTTGGTTCATAAGCGGTGGACCGCAGAAATACACTTCAATATCTTCGGGTGATTCGTGATCGTTAAGGTAGTTGTCAATAACTACTTGGTGTACAAATCCTATAAAACCATCTCCTTCGCCATCAAGCCCATCTTTAACTTTCCAATTGTCTTCTTCCAAAGGCTCAGAAAGCGCAATATAGAATTTGAAATTCGGGAAGTCACGCTCTAACGCACGGAAATGCTCCGTGTAGAACAACTCACGCTTAGAACGTCCACCATACCAAAAGGTTACTTTACGTCCCGTTTTTAGGGTACGGAACAAATGATATAAATGCGAGCGCATAGGTGCCATACCTGCACCACCACCCACGTAAAGCATTTCGGCTTCGGAGTGGTTGATAAAGAACTCGCCGTAAGGCCCTGAGATGGTTACTGGATCTCCAGCTTTTAGCGAGAAAATATAAGACGATGCCACACCAGGGTTTACTTCTGCCCAACCATTTTTGGCACGGTCAAATGGAGGTGTTGCAATACGCACATTAAGCATGATTTCTTTGCCTTCGGCAGGAAAAGAAGCCATGGAATAGGCACGCTCTACAAGCTCAGGGTTCTTCATCTTTAAATCCCACAATTTAAACTTATCCCACTCCAATTGGAATTTGTTTATGTCTTCAGGGTGCTCCTCTGGGTGTGCAGAAATATCAATGTCTTTGTAATCTACCTCACAAGCGGGCACTTCAATTTGGATATAACCACCAGCTTCATAGTGCATTTCTTCTGGAATTTCTACCACAAACTCCTTGATAAAGGAAGCCACGTTCCAGTTGCGAACAACTTTAGCTTCAAACTTTTTGATGCCAAACACCTCTTCTGGCACCTCAATAACCATATCTTGTTTTACCTTGACTTGGCAGCCTAAACGCCAACCTTCTGCAATCTCTTTTCTAGAAAAGTGCGGTGCTTCTGTGGGGAGAATTTCACCTCCTCCTTCTTTAACGATACACTTACATTGAATACAAGTACCACCACCACCACAGGCAGATGGTAAAAATATTTTGTTGTCTCCAAGGGTAGAAAGCAAGGTGCTACCAGATGAAACCTCTACGTCTTTTTCGCCGTTAATAAAAAGTTTTACAGGTCCTGAAGGCATCAAGCGTGCCTTTACGCCCAATAACATCCCCACCAACAAAAACGTTATGGCTAAAAAAACAACGATACTTGCAACAATTACTGTAATATCCATAGGGTTATTATAATTTGATTCCCATAAAACTCATAAATCCAATTGCCATCAATCCTGTAATGATAAAGGTGATACCTAACCCACGCAAAGGCGCAGGAACATTTGAATAGGCGATTTTTTCACGTATGGCAGCAATCGCCAAAATAGCCAACAACCAACCAATTCCAGAGCCAAAACCGTAAACGGCAGACTCGCCAATTGAGGCAAAACTCTTTTGCTGCATAAACAACGAACCACCCAAAATGGCACAGTTTACAGCAATCAGCGGTAAGAAAATTCCCAAAGCGCCGTAAAGCGCAGGAGCAAATTTCTCCACAATCATTTCTACCAATTGTACCATAGAGGCAATTACGGCAATAAACATGATAAAGCTCAAAAAGCTAAGATCTAATGCCGCATACTCTTCTCCCAACCAAGCCATCGCGCCAGGCTTAAGTAAGTAGTTGTCTAACAAATAGTTGATAGGAACGGTAATGGACAAAACAAAGATTACGGCAAAGCCTAATCCAACAGCTGTTTTTACTGTTTTGGATACCGCCAAATAAGAACACATGCCCAAGAAATAGGCAAAAATCATGTTCTCAATAAAAATACTTTTTACGAAAAGATTGATGTAGTCCATGGCTTAATTTTTTTCGATGAGTTTACGATTTCGTGCACGTTGTGCCCAAATAATAAGACCAAGGGTAATAAGTGCCATAGGCGAAAGCAACATCAAACCGTTGTTTTCGTAACCCATTTCGTACAGCGCATCAGGGATTACCTGATATCCATATAGTTTTCCAGAACCTAAAAGTTCACGGAAAAAGGCAACAGCAATAAGCATAAAGCCATATCCAGCAGCGTTACCCACTCCGTCTAAAAACGATTTCCAAACGCCATTCCCAAGCGCAAATGCCTCAAGGCGTCCCATTACAATACAGTTGGTAATAATCAATCCAATAAAAATAGATAGCTGCTTACTAACGTCGTATGCATAGGCACGTAATACCTGATCTACAAGAATTACCATAGAAGCCACTACCACCAATTGCACAATAATTCGGATTCGGTTAGGAATAGCATTTCTCAAAATGGAAACGATAACATTACTGGCAGCCATTACAGCAATTACCGAAAGAGTCATTACCACAGCAGGCTTAAGTTGCACCGTGATGGCTAAGGCAGAACAAATACCTAGCACTTGTACGGTAATCGGATTATTATCGTCTAATGGGTCTTTAAGTAACGCACGGTTCTTCTTTGAAAAAAGCGGCTCACGCTCTTTGGCAACAAAGAAAATAGCGGGTTTTTTGTTTGATTTTGGTTGTGACATAGTTAGTTGTTGTATGCTAAATGGTTAGCTTTAAGGTATGGCAAATAGTGTTGTAAGCGCTCTATAATCATGTCAGAAACGCCATCGCCCGTAATGGTTGCACCCGAAATGGCATCAACCTCGTGGTCGTCTTTATCTGTATCGTTGGGATCGTTATTGGTTTTGGAAACGCTAATTCCTACCAATTCTCCCGACGTGTTAAAAATCTTTTCATCTATAAAGCGATTCATAAACCATTGCTGGGTAATTTCAGCTCCCAGTCCTGCTGTTTCGCCTTGGTGGTCAAATACCACTCCTTTGATAGAATTTTTATCTTCATTTAGTGCAATGTAACCCCAAATGGCATTCCATAGTCCAGCACCACGAAGTGGAATGATGTAATATGTAGCCGCATCGACATTTGCCACATACAATGGGAAGCGTTGGTCGTTGGCGTCTTTCTTAATCTCAAGAGCCAATTTGATATCCGAAAAAGCATCAACGGCCTCATCTACCGAGCCATCGTTTCGCAAGGCTAATTGTTCTACGATGTAGGTATTGAACAACTTCTCTGCTCCTTCTCTATCGGTTTCAATACCGATAGTAGAAAGGATGTTTTGCATTTTTTCTTTGCGGACATTTTCCGCTTGTAGGTCTTTGAGTGAACTTGCTGTAAAAGCAAGCACTGAGGCTACTACCAAAACCATGGCAGCAGCAAAACCAAAAGTATATCCGTTCGAATCTCTGTTCATGATGCAGGAGTTAGTGATGCATTAAGACGTTTTTTACGACGTTTGATATTTCCTTCAACCACATAATGGTCAATAGTAGGAGCAAAAACGTTCATCAATAGTATGGCTAGCATAACCCCTTCTGGGTATGCTGGATTAAATACACGAATAAGGATACAGAAAAGCCCCACAAGGATTCCGTAAATCCATTTTCCTTTGGTGGTTTGAGCAGCAGAAACGGGATCTGTTGCCATAAACACAATACCAAATGCAAATCCGCCAACAATAAGATGGTTTATCCAATCAAATGACATCAGGGCATTTACCCCCCAAAGGTTAAATAAAAATGCGGTTGCAGCTGCGCCAAGCACACCACCTACCATAATGCGCCAACTTCCAACACCCGTGAGAATCAAAATAGCAGCACCTACCAACACCCAAAGGGTTGAAGTTTCGGCAATTGAACCTGGAATAGCTCCCATAAACATATCAACCATGGAATAGCTCACATCATTACCCGCAGCAAGGCTTCCCAAAATAGTTTCACCCGAAATGCCATCAACGTTACTTGCTTCCGAAACCCAGACTTTGTTTCCAGACATATAGGTTGGATACGCAAAAAAGGCAAAAGCACGAGCAGTCAGGGCAGGATTGAGTATGTTCATTCCTGTTCCACCAAAAGCTTCTTTGGCGATAAGCACCGCAAAAGCAACAGACAATCCAACCATCCAAAGCGGAATATCTACAGGCATTATCATTGGAACCAAAAGTCCTGTAACCAAGTAGCCCTCATTCACCTCGTGACCACGATATACGGCAAAGGCAAATTCAATGGCAAGTCCAACACCGTAGGACACTGCAACCATAGGCATGATTTTAAGTGCGCCATGCAAAAGCGCATCCCAAAAAGTAAAGGCAATTCCAGATTGGATAAAATACTGATACCCTGTGTTATAAACACCGTAAATAAAGGCAGGCAGCAAAGCAATGATTACGGTTACCATGGTGCGCTTTAAATCAACACCATCACGGATGTGAGCACCTTTGTGGGTGGTGTGATTAGGTACAAACAAAAAAGTATCAAAGGCGTTTACTGCAGGGGCAAAACGCTCAAATTTTTGACCTTTTCCAAAAGGTTTTTTTATTGCGTCAATACGTTCACGTAGTTTCATATGTGTCTATTTAACCAACTTCTTTAAACATTAAATCTAGCGCCTCACGGATAATAGCTTGCGCTTCTATTTTGGAGGTACTTGCATAATCTACCAGAGCAAAATCTTCGGGGGCAACTTCATAAATACCAAGTCCCTCCATCTTTTCAATGTTTTGCGCCATACACTCTTTTAGTAACTGCATAGGAAAAATATCCATGGGCAAAACGCGTTCCATTTCGCCTGTAACTACCAAAGCACGTTCTTCGCCGTTCATGTTGGTGTCAAGTGCATATTTGCGATTTGGCAACAACCACGAAAGCGATGTTCGTGACATGCTAAAAATCTTACTCCCCACAAAAGGCAACCAACCAAACATGCGATAGCGATTTCCTTCTGCAAGAACAGATAGGGTATTGTTGTAAAACCCAATGCTGCCATCGGCATGAGTTACTTTTCCAGAAAGAACATCTCCATTGATGATACGGACTTCTCCGTTTGCAGAAATGCCTGCCTCCTTGAGAAGCGGTTCAACCGCAGCCCCGATGCGAGTGCTGAAATACTTTGGAGATTTGACCACAGGTCCTACAACCGCAACTTTTCTTGAGGGATCAAAAATTCCTGAAGCAAAAAAGCGTCCAATGCGTGCCACATCTTCGGGGTTTACCACCCAAGCTGTTTCGCCCGCATTGATGGGGTCAATATGATGAATCTGCACACCCACATTTCCAGCAGGGTGAATTCCTTTAACACGATGCATTTCTACCCCCTTGACATCAGATAAAAAGGAAGTATCGTCAGCCGAAACAGAAAGGTGCACTTTAGGTGCCAATTTGGCAAGTGCATGTATTCCGATTTGAAAATCTTCTTCTTGACTTTCCAACACAAAAGCTACATCCGCAGCAAGTGGCGCAGTATTAAAGCCAGAAATAAATATTCCTTTTGGCGAGCTGTTGGGATTTGCCACAACGTCATACGGGCGTTGCTTAATAAACGGCCAACAGCCCGAAGCCAACAAATGCGCTTTCACATCTGCATCACTAAGTTTATCTAACTGGGCTATTTTGTGTTTTACAGCCTTATCTTTTCCATCAGACTCAATCTGAATTTCCAAAATACGACGTTTAGCACCGCGAACAATTTTTGACAATGCACCGCTTACTGGAGATACAAATTGGATTTCAGGATTTGCCTTAGAAAAATATACGGGTTGCCCAAGTGAAACTTTTTCTCCTTCTTTGACAAGCATTTTTGGCACAATGCCATGAAAGTCTTCTGGATAAAGTATAAAAGTATTTGAAGTTTTGGGCGCAATAGTTTTTTTGGTTGCTTCACCATTCAAGGGAATTGAGAGGCCTTTTTTTAAGGTTATGTCAGCGGACATGTGTGGTTGTTTTTTGCAGTGCAAATGTAAGGTACAGACCGTTAAAAGTAAAGGATTATCAAACGTAAATACATAAATTTATCAACGAATAAATAGTTTGTTTAACTTTGAAGAGTTGATGCTTTTTGACAATCGCATTTTCCTATCTGAAAAAACAACTCTAAACCAAGCCAATTTGAATTCAGTTCTTAAACAAAATCTGTTTCTTTTACTACTTTCTACAAGTGCTTTTGGACAGTTTTTATCCGAATTTTCGCCACCAGAGCATATAAAAAGCGTTCTTTTTTATGTCAACGAAGAAACCACATCGCTGCCCATAATGCAATTAAATGAATCTATTACGTTACGGTTTGACGATTTAAACGCAGACGATAGCACATACTTTTACACGGTGGAACGTGCCAATGCCAATTGGAAGAAAAGCGACTTGTTTCGAGCCGATTTTATGGACGGCTATGACGACATACGAATTCAAGATATTTCGTATTCGGTGGGTACATTGCAATCTTATATTCACTACAAATTAAAGCTCCCAAACGCGCAAACACGACTTAAAAAAAGTGGAAATTATATCTTAAAAATTTGGGATGATGCGCGAAATCTTGTTCTTCAAAAACGCTTTGTAGTGGTTGACGAAACCACAGCCATAGGGTTGCGCGTGAAACGAGCGCAACATATAAATGAAATTCAAACACACCAAAGTGTGCATTTGAGTTTAATTACCGACGGACTAAATCTCCGTATTCCCGAAGAGCAATTGAAAGTTTTTGTAGTGCAAAATCAGCAATGGCAAACGTGGCGTTCAGCAGGAAGTGCAACCTACACATTGGGAAACAAATTGGAGTTTACCTACAAACCCGAAACCCTTTTCGCCGGTGGTAATGAGTATCATTTTTTTGAAACACAAGACATTCGAGGTGGTGGTGGAAATGTAGCTTACGTGCTTCGCGACAGTTTGTTTATATCTGTTTTGGCACCGCAATGGGTTCGGGCAGGACGGCCATACACCTATGCGCCAGATATCAATGGTGATTTCCGCATTAATACATTTCAAGGAGAAAATCCGCATACCGAGTCGGATTACAGCAATGTAATATTTTCGCTTTTTGCAGAAGACTTCTTGTTTGATGCAAAACATTTTGTAGTGGGTGATTTTAATCAACACATCAAAAGCGAGGAAAACAAACTAAAATACAATCCAGAAACCGAACGCTTTGAAGCGGAACTTTTACTAAAACAAGGTATCTACAACTACAAATTTGTCAGCAAAGATTTTGAAGGAGCATCCTACGACAACCTTATTTCGGGAAGTTATTGGCCAACGGAAAACACCTATTGGGCGTTTGTGTATTATCGTCCACTAGGCGCCCGCTGCGATGAACTCATCGCTGTTGGAAGCGCAAATGCAAAAGATATTGGACTTTAAAACTGACTTGAAATCAGGTGACTTTTAGGCGCAAAAAACGGTATTGAGAATTGGTTTTGTTTAATATTTTTATTCTCGGCACTAAATTCACTCGAATTGACAAAAATCACTACCTTTATGGCAATGATTCAACAAGTAACACAAGGAATACGCATATCAGTAGTATCGTTTTTTGAAGGCACCTACTTCAAAAACTACCGCTTGCACTTTTCTTTTGGTTACCGTATTTCTATTTCAAATCAAGGTAAAGATATTGTCCAATTGCAGTCTAGGCATTGGAAAATTTTTGATGCGCTTAAAGCAACTTCCATTGTTGATGGCGAAGGTGTTGTAGGAAAAAAGCCTGTTATTAAACCTGGGCAAGTATATACTTATGAATCGGGTTGCTTGCTATCTTCTCCACTTGGAGCTATGCAAGGGCACTACAACATGATAAACCTTGCTACCACTAAAAAATTTAGAGTCTATATTCCCAAATTTGAGTTAAGTCCGCCCTTTGCGCTTAACTAACCCTAAAACCAATCATCATGTCAAATAGTTTTTTTTCGGTGCCAAAACCCGTAAATGAGCCTGTACTTGATTATCGTAAAGGAAGTCCAGAACGTGAAGAAGTGCTTGCCACTTACAAAGAAATGTATAACAATCCTGTGAATGTTCCGCTTTATATTGGCGCTGAAAAAGTAGTTACAAAAGTGCGCGCCAACATGGCGCCTCCACACGACCACAAACACTCGCTAGGAACGTATAGTTTGGCAGATAAATCTCATGTTGAGAAAGCCATTACGGCCGCACTCAACGCAAAAAGTGATTGGGAAAATATGTCATTTGAACATAGGGCATCTGTTTTTTTAAAAGCTGCCGATCTTATTGCTGGACCATATCGCGCTAAAATTAATGCGTCCACCATGTTGGCGCAATCGAAAAATATTTTCCAAGCTGAAATTGATGCCGCTTGCGAATTCGCAGACTTTTTGCGCTTTGGCGTTGCATTTGCCGCAGACATTTATGCCCAGCAACCTATTCAAGGTCCAGGAGTCGTTAACAGGTTGGAGTACCGTGCATTAGAAGGATTTGTTTATGCTGTTACACCGTTTAATTTTACTGCCATTGCAGGAAATATATGTGCTGCTCCTGCACTAATGGGCAACGTAATTGTTTGGAAGCCGAGTGACCATCAAATGTTTTCCGCTAAAGTAATTATGGATATTTTTGAGGAAGCTGGTGTTCCTGTGGGCGTGATTAATCTCGTGTCGGGAGACCCTGTCATGATTTCAGATGTCGTATTGGAACATCCAAAATTTGCCGGATTGCATTTTACGGGCTCTACAGAAGTATTCAAAAACCTCTGGACGCAAATTGGAAACAACTTATCTTCCTATCAAAACTACCCTAGAATAGTTGGTGAAACAGGAGGTAAGGATTTTATTTTCGCACACCACACCGCCGATGTTCCAACAGTAATTACCGCCATTACACGCGGTGGCTATGAATTTCAAGGACAAAAATGCTCAGCCGCATCGCGGATTTATTTACCTAAATCTATTGCTGATGAAATTCTTGATGGCGTTGTTGAAAACATAAAAAGTTTCACTATTGGCTCGCCAGAAGACATGAATAATTTTATTACGGCTGTTATTCATGAAGGCTCATTCGATAAATTGGCGCACTACATTGAGCAAGCCAAAAAAGATAAAGACGTAGAAGTTTTGACAGGTGGAACTTACGACAAAAGCACCGGTTATTTTGTGCATCCCACGCTGCTAAAAACCACAAATCCGCACTACACCACCATGGAAACGGAGCTTTTTGGACCCGTGGTCACGGTTTATGTGTATGATGATTCGGATTGGGAAGCCACGCTAGAGTTGGTAAACACAACTTCGGAGTATGGACTTACAGGTGCTATAATTGCGCAAGACCGCAGGTTCATTGAAGATGCGTCAAAAAAACTACGACACGCAGCTGGTAATTTTTACATCAATGATAAACCAAGTGGTGCTGTTGTAGGACAACAACCTTTTGGTGGAAGCCGTGCCTCAGGAACAAACGACAAGGCGGGTTCGGCATTAAACCTGCTGCGTTGGGTATCGCCACGATTGATTAAAGAAACCCTTGTGCCCGCAACTGACTACCGCTATCCGTGTATGGACTAAAGGGGTAAATACACCACTTTTTTTGTTTCAAAAAAGGATTCCGTAAAAAATTGCTGTAAATGAAACACTTCAGCCTTTGGAAAGGGCGCAAGTTCCTCTTCCAAATCGCCGCCCTTTAAGTACAAAATCCCATTGGCACGTACGTGCTTGTGGTTTGTACTGATTTTGTCTTGTACCCACGGGACAAAGCCCTCCATGCGCGTGACCGCCCTGCTAACTACAAAATCGAAAATGCCCTCAACATCTTCAGCGCGTTGATGAAATGCGCTGACATTTTGTAATTCAAGTGTATCCGCCACTGCCTTAACAACTTTTATCTTTTTTCCAATGGAGTCTACCAGAGTAAATTGTGCCTGTGGAAACAGTATCGCCAACGGTATTCCAGGAAATCCACCACCAGTACCCACATCTAAAATTTTTTCATTAGACATAAACTTATGAATT
>JAFMFL010000104.1 GCA_017856205.1 Flavobacteriaceae bacterium | reverse complement strand
ATTTTGTTAGCAAGGCGGTTTACTTAATAGGAAGCTTTGGAAAGGAACTTTTCCCAAGTGAGAGAACACACTAAAAAAGAAGTTTAAAAAAACATTTAAAAGTTTCTTTATTTATCCGAAAGCCTTACATTTGCAGCGCTAAAAACACGATTTAAACCATTGTTTTATGCTGTCTATGCAACACAAAACCAACGCCAATTTATTTTTATTCCTTGCGTTGTTTTTTGCGCCCTTTTTTCTTCAAGCAAATGACAGTAAACCTTCAGGAGATTTAAAAACTGAAATAAAAGAATACATTTCACATCACCTAGAGGATGCGTACGATTTTAGTTTGTTTTCTTATACAAACGCTTCTGGGGAACATATATATATTGGGATTCCTTTGCCAGTAATATTATGGGATGACGGACTTCAAATTTTTTCTTCTTCAAAACTACATCATGGAGAACATGTCGCACAGGTAGGAACAAATTATTACAAGCTGGACCACGGAAAGATTTACAAAACCGATGCCGAAGGCACAATCAATTACGACGAAACACAACACGCAACCAATGTTGCTCCAATAGACCTTTCTATAACCAAGGGCGTTGCAAGCATGTTATTGATAGCGATATTGATGTTCTATTTGTTTTCTAGTCTTGCTAGATCATATTCAAATACAGGAGGTGTACCTGCTGGGATTGGACGCTTTTTTGAACCCATTGTACTATACATTCGAGACGACATAGCCAGACCCAACATTGGCGAAAAGAAATACGGCAAGTACATGAATTTCTTATTGACGGTTTTCTTTTTCATTTGGTTTTTAAACCTTATGGGTCTTACTCCACTTGGCGTAAACGTAACTGGAAATATTGCCGTTACATTTGGTTTGGCCTTGCTGACTTTTTTGATTACAAACCTTACGGGAACAAAAGACTACTGGCTTCATATTTTTGATCCTCTTGGTGCATCGATGAAGTGGTATGCTAAGATTCCGTTATATATTATTTTAATTCCCATCGAAGTTTTGGGAATTTTTATCAAGCCATTTTCTCTCTTGATTCGTTTGTATGCCAATATGCAGGCAGGACATATCGTTTTAATGAGCTTGATAGGTTTGATGTTTATTTTTAAAAGTTGGTTGGGCAGCCCTCTGTCCTTTGGACTAGCTTTTGCAATATCAATTATAGAATTGTTAGTGGCCTTATTACAGGCCTATATATTTACGATGCTTTCTGCACTTTATTTCGGTTTTGCCGCTGAAGAACATGAGCATCATTAACCTAAAACACAATAGTGTGTCAAAAAAAGAGTGTTTAATTTTAAATTTTAGTATATGGAAATTCCAGTAATGGTAGGTGCCGGTTTAGTAGTAATCGGTGTAGGTATGGGTATCGGTAGAATCGGTGGTTCTGCAATGGAGGCGATAGGTCGTCAGCCAGATGCTTATGGTAAGATTCAAACAGCGATGTTGATTGCTGCGGCCCTTGTAGAAGGGATTGGATTTGCTGCCTTATTTGCAGTATAATTCAAAGGCCCCTGGGGCTTTTTAACTTAAGGTTTTAAAGGATGGAAAAATTAATTAGTGAATTTTCATTAGGCTTGTTTGTATGGCAAACAGTCATTTTTGTGGGCTTATTATTTGCGCTTAAAAAATTTGCATGGAAGCCGATTCTCGATTCGGTGAATGAACGTGAAACTTCAATTAAAGACGCCTTGGCTTCTGCAGAGGAAGCACGTGCAGAAATGCAAAGCCTTCAATCAGACAATCAGCGTATTCTTAAGGAAGCAAGAGCTGAAAAAGAAGCCTTGCTCAAAGAAGCGCGTCAAACCAAAGCGGAATTAATCAATGACGCAAAGGTAGAAGCGCAAGAAGAGGCTCAAAAGATTTTGACACAAGCACAAGAAGCGATTCAAAATGAAAAACGAGCTGCGGTAAATGAGCTGAAACAACAGGTCGGATCCATTGCTTTAGACATAGCTGAAAAGGTACTTCAAAAAGAATTGGAAAGTAAAGACAAACAAATGCAGTTAGTCAGCCAACTTCTACAAGACACAGATTTAAAGTAAATGAAAGGAAACCGCGCTGCACTTCGTTACGCTAAAGCCATTTTAGCCTTCTCCCAAGAGAATAAGGCTGCAGCTGCAGTAGCCAAAGACATGCGACATCTTGAGACCTTGCTCATCGAAAATGATGCACTGCAAAGAGCTCTAGACAACCCCCTTTTGCCCGTTGGAAAAAAGAAAACCCTAATCAACGCTCTTCTTCCCAATGCTTGTGAAGCGAGTGTAAAGCTGTTTTCACTCCTAGCTGAGAAAAACCGCTTGTCTTTATTGGCAGCCACGGGTCAACAATTCCTCACACTTTTCGCAAAAGCACAAGGTGAAGTCACTGCTGTAGTAACCTCAGCGGTACCTCTTTCTGCTGAACTTGAAAAAGCAATGCTCGAAAAGGCAAAATCCTTTTCCAATCAAAACATTCAGATTGAGAATAAAGTAGATCCAAGCCTTTTGGGAGGATTTATTTTAAAGATTGGTGATATGCAATACGATGCGAGTGTTGTGCATCAGCTTAAAGCAATTAAAACATTAGTAACAAAAACAAATACGATCTAAAGATTATTGATCATGGCAGATGTAAACCCCGCTGAAGTATCAGCAATACTAAAAAATCAATTGGAAGGCTTCAGTTCGGCTTCCGCAATGGACGAAGTAGGAACCGTTCTTGAAATAGGAGATGGAATAGCCCGAGTTTTTGGCCTTTCTAATGCGCAATATGGCGAATTAGTTTCTTTTGAAGAAGGTCTAGAAGGAATGGTTTTAAACCTAGAGGAAGACCACGTAGGTGTAGTTTTACTAGGCCCCTCCAAAGGAGTAAAAGAAGGAGATACGGTAAAACGCACACAACGCATTGCGTCGATCAATGTAGGGGAAGGTGTAGTAGGCAGAGTTTTAAATACACTTGGACAACCCATTGACGGAAAAGGAGCGATTCAAGGAGACTTAAATGAAATGCCTTTGGAGCGAAAAGCACCAGGGGTAATATTCCGCCAACCTGTAAACGAACCTCTTCAAACGGGAATAAAATCAATAGATGCAATGATCCCTGTTGGGCGTGGACAAAGAGAGTTAGTTATCGGCGACCGTCAAACAGGAAAAACAACAGTTTGTATTGACACCATCTTAAATCAAAAAGAATTTTATGATGCTGGCGAACCCGTATATTGTGTTTATGTTGCCATTGGTCAAAAAGCATCTACCGTAGCTGGAATAGCCAAAACCCTAGAAGACCGAGGCGCAATGGAATATACCACTATTGTTGCCGCCAACGCTTCTGACCCAGCACCGATGCAAGTATATGCACCTTTTGCTGGAGCAGCAATCGGAGAATACTTTAGAGATACCGGACGCCCTGCTTTGATTATTTATGACGATCTATCAAAACAAGCCGTAGCATACCGTGAGGTATCCTTGCTTTTACGTCGTCCTCCAGGACGTGAAGCCTACCCAGGAGACGTATTTTATTTGCATTCACGTTTGTTAGAACGTGCTGCAAAGGTGATAGCAGAT
>JAFMFL010000103.1 GCA_017856205.1 Flavobacteriaceae bacterium | reverse complement strand
TCTGCTTGTAATGATAAAAAATCGACTAAAAATGACTTTAAATGCTTCCAATTATAATCATCTCTACTCCCAATATTGATGGTATATCGGGCGTCAGCATCTTTTTTTGAAAGGTTTTTGTCCGATACTACTTTTGAAATTGTATTCGATTGTTTTTGATAATAGGAATTAAGTCTATTAAACTCTACCGACATCAACTTCTGTATCAGTTCCGCTTTTGAAAACGCATCAAAAATATTTGTTGCATCTGTTAAATAGGCATTTATGTCTGGGTCAACTTTAGTGGATTTAATTTTTTCAGCAAAATGATATAACTGCTTTGAAAGTATAGCATTCACATCTGGAATTTCTTGTGCTGAAATTTTTGCATTAATAATACGTTCAAGCGTTCTGATTTTTCCCAATTCGCCTTTGGTAAGGATAATCATAGAGGTTCCTGAACTGCTAGCACGTCCTGTTCTGCCGCTTCTGTGTGTGTATGTTTCTATTTCGTCTGGCAACTGGTAATGAATAACATGAGAAATGTTATCTACATCAATGCCTCGAGCTGCGACATCTGTAGCAACAAGAGTTCGAATCTGCTTGGCACGAAAGGCCTTCATCACCAAATCGCGCTGGTTTTGACTAAGATCCCCGTGTAACGCTCCAGCACTATACCCATCTTCAATAAGTTTTTCGGCAACTCGTTGTGTGTCACGCTTTGTTCGGCAAAATACAATAGAATAAATGTCGGGGTGGGTATCTGAAAGCCGCTTAAGCGCATTATACCTTTCCCGACCTGCAACTAAATAATACTCATGCTTAATATTTGTAGAAGCAGCGTTTTTTGTGCCAACGGTTATCTCTATTGGGTTATCCATAAACTCTCTCGCAATCCGAGCTACCTCTTTGGGCATCGTGGCCGAAAAAAGCCAAGTCTGCTTATCACTAGGTGTATGAGATAGTATGTTGGTTATATCTTCCTTAAAGCCCATGTTGAGCATTTCGTCTGCTTCGTCAAGAATGCAAAAACCAATAGATGAAATATCCACATATTTTCTTCGAATCATATCCTGCATACGACCTGGAGTAGCCACTAAAATTTGTGCGCCTTTTTTGATTTGTTTGGCTTGATCATTAATACTGGCACCTCCATAAACCGATACAATATTTAGCCCTTTAATAGATGAGGCGTATTTGGTAAGCTCTTTACTTATTTGCACACACAACTCACGTGTAGGGGCTATAACAAGACCCTGCGTTGATTTACTAGTGGTGTCTATTTGCTGAAGCATGGGTAGCCCAAAGGCGGCTGTTTTTCCTGTTCCAGTCTGCGCCAATACCACAATATCCGTTTGCTTTTCTAATAATACGGGTATTGCTTTTTGTTGAACTTCGGTAGGAGATTGAAAGCCTAAGGCACTAACGGCCTCTAAAAGTTTGGGTGAAATCCCCAAAGATGAAAAATCTGTCATAAGAAGTGGCAAAGGTAGCCTAAATATATTAGAAGAGTGACTGAGAGTTGTTGCTAACTTTGAGTTTAAAAATTTTCTATTAACTCACTCCTAACCGAAGTTTTGAAAAAAACAGAACCTATGACTTAAGGTTACAAGCTGAGCACAAGAACTCATTGCGTGATTTCTTAACATTAAGATTTAATAATATTAGAGTTTATTTAAACTACATCTGGATATTCACTGTTACATTTATATTTATGGAAAATTCAAGAAGAATAGTTGACCTTGTCGTTATTTCTGACACACACTTTGGGACTATCGGATGTCGTGCTAAAGAATTAAATCAGTATTTAAAAAGTATTAACCCAAAAAAAATAATTCTAAATGGAGATATAATAGATATGTGGCAATTCAATAAACGTCACTGGGATAAATATCACACAAAAGTCATCAAGCAATTTTTAAAATTTATGTCCGACGGCACTAAAGTTCATTACATTGCTGGAAATCATGACGAGACGCTTAGAAGATTTCTTAATTTTGAATTAGAAGGTTTTAAAATAACCAACAAGCTTTCACTTGATTTGGATGGGAAAAAAACATGGTTTTTTCATGGCGATGTGTTTGATGTGACCATGCAACACTCAAGATGGCTTACACGTTTGGGTGGATTTGGGTACGATCTTTTAATTTTAATAAATGCAACCGTCAACAAAATTTTAACCCTTTTTGGTCAAGAAAAACTTTCTTTTTCAAAAACCATAAAAAACAAAGTGAAAGCAGCAGTGTCATTCATCAATAAATTTGAAACCACCGTAACCGATATTGCATTAAGAAATCATTTCGATTATGTGGTTTGCGGGCACATTCACCAGCCGTGTATCAAGACCTTTGAAACAAAAGATGGGAGCATTACCTATTTGAATTCAGGGGATTGGATTGAGAATATGACTGCTTTGGAGTACCATGATAAAAAATGGACTTTATTTCAATACAACCCAGCGTTTTTTAAAGATAAAAAATTTGACGATCAAGTTTATAAAGACCCCAAAGCGCTATTTTCAGATTTGGTGGCCGAAATCAATCCAAATCCAACAAGCTCATGAAAGTGCTTTACGCCATTCAAGCTACAGGTAATGGCCATATTTCTAGAGCTAAAGAACTCATACCGTATCTTCAAAAAAACATTGAAGTGGATGTATTATTAAGTGGAACATCTGCTGATATTGAATTAGGGCTCCCCATTCGATTTTACTTTAAAGGGCTCAGCTTTGTGTTTGGTAAAAATGGTGGGGTCAATATCTGGAAGACCATTGCGCAAATGGATTTTTGGAGGTTTTTTAAAGATATAAAACGATTACCTTTAAACGAATACGATCTTGTAATTAACGATTTTGAGCCTGTTTCGGCTTGGGCTTGTTTTCTTCAAAAAAAACAATGTATTGCCCTAAGTCATCAGTTTAGTTTACTCAATGAAAAGGTGCCAAAACCTCAAAAAAAAGCCAGATTATCTCATTTGATTTTAACATATTATGCGCCCGCATCAGTAGGGTATGGTTTTCATTTTAAGTCCTATGCTTCATCCATATATACTCCTGTAATACAGAAAGAAATCAAAAGCATACGCCCACGTAAAGAAAATTATTTTGTGGTTTATTTGCCTGCATTTGACGATAAAAAAATTATTAGCGTATTATCAAAAATTTACAACACCAATTGGGTTGTATTTTCAAAACACACCAAAGAAAGATACAGCTATGGTAATATCAAAGTAGAGCAAATTTCAAATCAAGGTTTTATTGAAAAATTAATCAATTGTAGTGGCGTTTTGTGTGGTGCAGGTTTTGAAACTCCATCAGAAGCTCTCTATCTAAAAAAGAAACTTTTGGTGATTCCAATGAAAAATCAATACGAACAACAGTGTAATGCTGAAGCACTCAAAAACATGGGTGTGCCTGTAATGTACGATTTGAATCAAAACAACATTAAAATCATTGAAGACTGGATTAAATCAAAAAAAAATATAGAAGTTGATTATTCTGAATCGCCTCAAAAAGTTATCAATCAAATTATTAATGATTACTTAAAAAAACCATCAAACAAAAAGCTTGTTCGCAAATTTAATTCGGTTACAA
>JAFMFL010000102.1 GCA_017856205.1 Flavobacteriaceae bacterium | reverse complement strand
GAATAGTTATAAAAAGGGGAAACTCCCAAAATATGCCGATTGGTTTAACACGTCTGTAACCACAAACCCTGTAACGTGGGACAATAGCACAAAGAGTGAATTTTCTCAGCATAAAGGGCTAATGTATTACAACCAAGAAATTATTCCATCTTGTCTTACTGTGGAGGTTACAGATGGGTTGCTTTGGGTGAGCTTACCCAAAGTGCCGAAACGATTTTGGGTTTCGTTTCTTAAAGATTATCACAGATTTGATGTCTCCTTTTTTTGGGAGGATATTAAAGAAAATGCCTCCCTTCGAGTCAGCAAGTTTTTAAATCAAAATTAATTTAAGGCGCTTCGGGAGCCAAAGCCACTTTTAGACCGTTTAGTTCAGGTGTTATAGGAATTTGGCAACCCAAACGAGAATTTTCTTCCACAAAATAAGCCTCGTCTAACATGGCTTCTTCGTCGTCATTACGTTCGCCAAAGTGCTCATCAGTAAGAATATACACTTGACACGATGCGCACATTGCCATGCCACCACAAATGCCCTCAACAGGAAGTTCAAACCCCTTGCAAACCTCCATCAGATTGAGATTCATGTCGGTAGGTACGGTAAACTCGTGTTCTGTTCCTTCACGGTCTATGACCGTAATGCTTATGTCTGCACTCAAGACTTAACAGTTTCTTTAGGTTGTTCTTCCTCAAATCCTTGCACTCCCTGAACGGTAGTGTATTTGAGCGTAAATTTCTTGTCTGGGTAAATGATTTTATAGGCGGTTTGTACCGCTAAAGTTGCCTCATGGAAGCCACATAAAATCAATTTTAATTTTCCGGGATAGGTGTTTACATCTCCTATGGCAAAAATGCCTGGTCGATTGGTTTGATAATCAAACGTATCAACTACAATAGCGTTTTTGTCTATTTCTAGACCCCAATCGGCAATGGGCCCAAGCTTTGGCGAGAGTCCAAACAACGGAAACCACAAAGCTGTTTTTACGGTTGTTTTTTCTTCTTTAGTGTAAATTACAACAGTTTCCAATTCATCTTCACCTTCCAATTCTTTTACTTCTGCAAACGTATGAAGTTGCATTTTACCTGCTGCTGCCAATTCATGAGCTCTGGATACAGAATCTTTGTGTGCTCTAAAGCGATCACTGCGATGCACCAAATGCACAAAACTTCCTTTTTCAGCAAAGTAAATCGCCCAATCAAGGGCAGAATCTCCGCCACCTGAAATCACCATATCTTTTCCTTCAAATTGGTCGGGGTCTTTTACAATGTAATGCACTCCTTTTTCTTCATAATCTGATAGGTTGTCTATCAGGGGTTTTCTAGGCTCAAAACTTCCCAATCCACCAGCAATCATAACAACAGGCGCGTGGTGTTGCGTTCCTTTACTGGTGGTAACAATAAAAGTTCCGTCTTCTTGTTTTTCAATACTATCTGCACGCTCACCAAGGGTAAAGCCAGGCTTAAAAGGCGCAGCCTGCTCCATAAGATTATCCACCAATTCACCCGCCAAAATAGTAGGATATCCAGGGATATCATAAATGGGTTTTTTAGGGTAGATTTCTGCAAGTTGCCCACCGGGTTGAGGAATGGCATCGATAAGATGACAACGAAGTTTCATCAATCCTGCCTCAAAAACTGCAAATAACCCCACTGGACCAGCACCAATAATGATGATATCTGTTTTAATCATGTTGTTCGAGTAATTTTTCTGTTAACGTGTTCATAGCCTTAATTTTTTGTTCAAAATCACCCTTTAAGCTGTTTCGATATACGTAAAGTTTATCTAAAAGCGCATCGGTTTCCTCTGGCAAAAAGCCTTCCAACCACTGACGCATTCGTTTTGCTAAAGTAGGGGATTTTCCATTTGTAGAAATAGCGACTTTCAAATTTCCTTTGGTTACTATCCCTCCCATATAGAAATCACACAAGGGTGGATTGTCTGCTACATTCACCAAAAGGTTTCTTTTTTGGCACAAATTATAAACCCTTTCATTTACGTTGGGCTTATCTGTTGTTGCAATGACTATATTTTTACCTTTTAGATATTTTCTGTGGAAAGCGCGTTGAATTACCACTACGTTCTTATCTTCAATAAAGGCTGCTGTTTCTTCCCGAACCATAGGGCTTACCAAGGTTACCTTTGCATTTGGAGAAGACTTATACAAAAACTGTAGTTTTTCTAGTGCTACATATCCACCACCCACTATAAGAATGTGCAATTGCTCTGTTTTTAGAAAGATAGGGTAGAGGGAGTTCATGCGTATTGAATCTCTTTTTGAACGTTCCACAATGTTGTTGGGTCATTCACAGCAGGTCCTACAAAAATAGTGGCAGGATTACTTACACCTTCTTCAATAACACGGCTCACTATTGTACTTAGTGTTCCCGTTACCCATTTTTCGTTTGGTAAAGTTCCATTTTGAACAATACCAATAGGATAATCTGCAGATTTGTGTGTACTAAAAATAGATACGATTTCTTCAAGATGTGTGATACCCATAAGAATAACTACCGTTGCCGATGATTGCGCTGCGTGCGCAATATCTTCCGAGGGTTTTCCATCGCAAGTATAGCCTGTGGTTACCCAAATACTTTCATATTGGCAGCGTCTGGTGAGTGGAATGCGATGCGTGGCAGCTATGCCGGCAAAAGATGAAATTCCAGGAATTAGGGTTGCGATTATGCCAAAGCGTTCAGCGTGTGCAATTTCCTCTGCTGCTCGCGCAAAAACCGAAACATCCCCACCTTTTAATCGAACTACATTTTTTCCCTCCAAAACAAAATCCACAAGCATGGTATTTATCTCCGATTGCTTAAAGGAATGTTCCCCTTTTCGCTTTCCAACAAAATAATGCTTGCCCAAAGTATTGTGCTTCAGTAATACTGGATTTACTAACGCATCATACAAAATAACATCCGCTTGCTCAATAGCCCGAATGGCTTTTAGCGTAATGAGTTCAGGATCTCCTGGACCTGCACCAACTATGGTAAGGATGCCGTTAGTTTTGTTGTGCATGTCTGTAGTCTTTTATCCAATTCAAAACATGCAATGCCTCATCGTAATACTGATGGGCAAATGCCTCGCTTGGCGAGGTTGTGTTTAATAGTCTTGTCACTTCGCTAAAAGAAGCATTTTCTATGCTGCTGTAGGTTGGGAAATGTGTTTCAAAGGCATCAATAATGGAGTGGTGCGAATTGATTTTGGCTGCACGTGTGGTCAACAATGCTTTTGCAGCTCTAATTCTCCCCGCATAACTGTAATAAATACTATTTGCCCATTCCCCTTTTTTCAATGCTGTTTTTGCTTTCTCGATGTGCTCTTCGGCATCAAACAACAGGGTTTGAACCAAATCTATGGTTACGCCAGCACACTCGCCCACACCTATAGCTTTTTTATATACTTCCTCATTACCCCAATCTACAAAGTCCGTATTTGTAAGTGTGGTAGTATCGGCATAGCCTTTTAGATTTTGATAGAAATAATCGGCTTCTTTTCTTAGATAATACTGCAAAAAGAGTTCTCCATTTTGTGCATTTGTATTAAAATCATTCAGCAACCAACGCAAGACATCAGGCGTACGCTTGGCGGGTACTTTTAGAACTTTATCGGCGTATCTGCCTTCGCCGTTCCCTA
>JAFMFL010000001.1 GCA_017856205.1 Flavobacteriaceae bacterium | reverse complement strand
CTTTGTAAGAGAATATAGTGGGATTATACTTTAACACACGTACCTCTCTAGGATACCAAACATATGACTCAGCCACATAACTGTAAGAGCCATAGAAATGGAGATAATTAAATAGAAGACCCTCAACTTTAGGGTTATTGTGATGGTTGTTCATTGCAGCACGAATAGTCGCATAATCCTTTTCATGAAACAACTCATCTCCTTGAATATAGATTGCCCAATCTGTATCAGCGGGTAATGCTTGCATGGCTTTGTTTGTTTCTAACGCCAACACATGCCCACCCTCACGGTGTGATTCATCCCACTCTGTTTCTATAACAACAATTTTATCCTTATCAATACTGTGAATCAATTCTAGGGTATCATCCTCAGATTTCCCGACAGCTATGTAGAATTTATCACAAAGTGGCAGTGTAGACTTAATTGACTCCACAACAGGAAAATCATATTTTATTGCATTTTTGATAAAAGAAAATCCTACAATATTCATCCTTATTTTTTTGCTTTTGATTGCAAATGACGGAGTTTAGCGTATTTCAATAGGGTATAATATGAAGACATCAAAGCGATTAAAAACCCGTGATATCCATCTAAAAACCCAAGCTGAAGAACATATTTTTTTATAAAATTAAATTTCATTGAGAACAGCATTTTCATCAAACTCACCCGCTTATTTCGTGAAAACATAAGTTCTGCTGCGATATCCGTAAAATGATTTAATTTGGAAATGTGCCATTGCAAGGATGGAAATGAATAATGAAGTATGTCGCCTTTTAGATGCTTAACTTCTTGTGGTTTTGGCTGTAAAACCTCATGAACAGCACCTTGCCAACGTGCGTGTTCTTTTTGCCACAATCTAATTTTTGTGTCGGGATACCAACCTGAATAACGGATCCACTTACCCAAATAATTTGTTTGCCTATTCATAGAATAAAATAAGCTATCAGAATTCGATTTAACTGCCAAAATAGATTGCTTAAGTTTTTCAGACACCTCTTCGTCAGCATCAATCGAAAAAACCAATGCGTGCTTCGCCTTTGATAAAGCAATATTTTTTTGGAAGGCAAAATCTTTAAACTCATTTTGAACAAAAACAACATGGTAGCGCTTACAAATAGCAGGAGTTTGATCCGTTGAAAAGTCGTCTACTACAATAATTTCGTCAGAAAAGTCTACCACAGACAGCAAACACCTTTCAATATTTGTTTCCTCATTTTTAGTTATTATAACCGTACTAATTTTATGCATTAAAAAACGAATAAGACATTTGCTAAGATAGGCTTTAATTAAAATCATAACAATCTGAACTAATTGGATTAATTTTGCTTTATGCGTATAGGGTACGATGCCAAACGAATTTTTCATAACGCCAGTGGGTTGGGGAATTACAGCCGTGATTTGGTTCGCATTTTGGCTACCTATTATCCAAAAAACAGCTACCACCTCTACAACCCAAAAAAGGGGAAACTCAAACGCTGGAAAGCATTGCCTAACACCACAGAACACCAACCAAGAGGAATTTGGCGTGGGCTTCATGCGCTTTGGCGTCAAGGTCCGATAGTGCGACAATTAAAACAGGATAGCATTGATGTGTATCATGGGCTTAGTGGAGAATTGCCCAAAGGGCTTGCTATACCATCTGTAGTTTCTGTACATGACCTTATTTTTTATCGATACCCTGAACTGTATAAATCAATTGATGTAACAATCCATAAGAAAAAGGTAAATCATGCCTTAAAAACAGCTTCCAAAGTGGTTGCCATAAGCGAGCAAACAAAAGCAGACCTGGTACAGTTTACAGGTATTTCGTCTGAAAAAATTGAGGTGATTTATCAGGGCTGTGACCCTGTTTTTAAAACAACGCTTTCTAAAAAACGCCTTACTGAAATTGCAAAAAAATATCAACTGCCTAAAAAATTTGTGTTGTATGTAGGTACACTTGAAGAGCGAAAAAATGCGATGTCTATTGCAAAGGCTTTGAAAGAAACTAAACACGACATGGTATTTGTTGGAAAAGTAAAAGCACACGGCGAAAAATTAAAATCCTTTGTAAAAGAACATAATATGCTAGACCGTGTGCTGTTTATCAATCACATTGGTATTGAAGACTTGGTAGGAATTTATCAAAATGCTACCGTGTTTTGCTATCCTTCCTTTTTTGAAGGATTTGGCATTCCAATCATAGAGGCGCTCTACAGTGGCGTTCCCGTTATTACGACTAAATGCGGATGTTTCTCGGAGGCAGGTGGCCCATCAAGCATTTACATTAATCCAACAGATGAAAAAGCTCTGCGAAAAGCCGTTGAAATCTTGTATGCTGAGCCTGACGAATTAAGAAAAAAGCGGATTTCAGATGGGCTTGATTATGTACAAAAGTTTAATGACAAATCCTTAGCTAAACAATGGCACTCACTTTATAAATCGCTATTGTTATGATTAAAACCATCTGTTTTTTTAATACGGCAATTCCTTGGGGTGGCGGCGAAAAATGGCATTTTGAAATAGCAAAACACCTTCACGAATCTGGGCACTCAGTTTTGATTTATTGCCATAAAAAAAGTGCTCTTTCACAAAAGGCAAAAAAGCACAATATTCCCCACAAAACCATCAGCAACAGCAACACCAGTTTTTTAAATCCGCTAAAACTATTGCATTTTGCTAAAATGCTCAAAAAGCATCGAATTTCCACCTTAGTACTAAATCTTTCTCAAGATGTTAAATCGGGTGGAATTGCTGGAAAATTGGCTGGAGTTGAGCGTATCATTTATCGTAGAGGAAGTGCTATTCCTGTGCGGAATTCACCGCTCAATCGGTATTTATATAAAAGTATAATTGATGAAATTCTTGTCAATTCAAAGGCTACCATGCATTGTATCTTGGAAAATAACTCGACACTTTTCCCCAAAGAGTACATTACTGTAATTCCAAACGGAATTGATGGAAAAGACTTTATTAAAAAGAAATCCAAGCCCTATTACAAACGAAAATCATCGGAGCTGATTTTGACAAACCTCGGGCGGCTAGAAGAACAAAAAAATCAACTTTTTTTGATAGATGTTGCCAACGAGCTTCGAACACGCGGAATCAATTTTCATATGATTATTGGTGGAAGTGGCAGGCTTAAAGATTCTATTGAAGCAAAAATTAGTACACATAAGCTTGAACCTTATGTTCAACTTGTTGGATTTGTTGAAAATCCAAAGGATTTGTATATGAGTGGCGACATCTTTCTGTTGCCCTCACTATGGGAAGGTTTTGGATATGTTATTGCCGAGGCTGGACTGTGTCAAAAACCGACAATTGCTTTTGATATAAGTTCAAATCCAGAAGTTATTGCCCAAGACAAATCTGGTGTTATGGTTCCCAAAAACGAAGTTGGCACATTTTGTGACGCTATTATTGCCTTTGATAAAAACAGAGAAAATATTACCAACATGGGTGCTTTTGCGCAAAAACATGTTTTGGAGTCGTTTGACAAATCAACCATTCATAAAAAATTGGCAGTTTACCTTACAAAAAATAGCATTCCAAAAATCACAGCATTAATTACCACTTTTAACGAAGAAAAAAACATTGAAAAATGCATAAAATCCATTGAATGGGCAGATGAAATTTTAGTGATTGACTCCTTCAGCACAGACAATACTATTGCTATTTGTGAAAACTTAGGGGCGACCGTCTTACAGCACAAGTACAACTACGCTGCAGATCAAAAAAATTGGGCTATTCCTCATGCAAAGCATCCCTGGATTGTGCTGCTTGATGCAGATGAAGAAGCCTCGCCAAATTTGGCTTCAGAGTTAAAAAACCTATTGTACACTAGACCCAAACACACTGCCTATTGGATGTGGAGAGAAAACTATTTCTTAGGAAAAAAAGTGAGGTTTTGTGGTTGGCAAAACGATCGTGTAGTACGTTTTTTTCATCGAGATTTTCACAGGTATGAAAACAAAATGGTGCACGAAGAAATTGAACAGACCAAACCTTTTGGAAGTTTAAAAAGTAAAATCATTCATTACACTACAACAGATTTAGAGCGGTATGCCAAAAAAATAGACCGTTACGCGAACTATGCTGCACTAGCGTATATAAAGCAAAACAAAAGAATTGGGTCTTTTAATTTGTACATAAAACCTGCGTTTAAGTTTTTGAACAGCTATATTTTGCGTGGAGGATTTTTGGATGGAAAAACTGGATGGATAATTTGCAAACTGAGAACTAGGGAAACTTGGCTTAAGGCTAAAATAGCTTCAGAACATAAAAAATGATAGCTGAAATCAAAAAATATACAAAAGCTCTTCACGCAGGAAAAACACTCCTATACCCTGCCGACACCATATGGGGATTAGGTTGTGATGCTACAAATCAAGAAGCAGTGGATGCTATTTTTAATCTAAAAAACCGCCCAAAAAACAAGCCACTTATTGCGCTTGTTTCTAATATCGATATGCTAAGGCAGTATGTAGAAACGATTCCTAAAAAGATCGAAGAATTGCTTCAAAATGAACGACCCACCACCCTAGTATATCCATATGGGAAGGGGCTTGCAAAAGGCGTCATTAGCGAAAATGACAGCGTTGCCATCAGGATTCCGAAACCCTGCTTTGCTCTTGATTTGATTGCTGCTTTTGGAAAACCCATAGTGAGTACTTCCGCAAATCTAAGTGGGGAACCCATTCCTGCCACATTTCGCGAAATTGACCCATACATTTTGGCGCAAGTGGACGAAACAGTACCTTTGGATAAAGATAAAGTAGCGCGTGTTCCCTCTCAGGTTTTGCAAGTAATGCCCGACGGAAGCGTGCAACAATTGCGATGAAAACCAACAAACAGCACATCGAAAAGGCGCTTGAATTGCCTGCATTTGCTTACATCCAAAAAGCCGCAGATGCTTTGGGTGTAGAAGCCTATGTGATTGGCGGATTTGTCCGTGACACACTTCTAGAAAGAGAAACGGGTACAGACATCGATATTGTTGCCGTGGGAAGCGGTATTGCACTTGCCAAAAAAGTAGCCGAATTACTTCCCGGTAAAAATCAAATTCAGGTATTTAAAACCTATGGCACCGCCATGATTAAATTTGAAGATATTCAACTTGAATTTGTTGGCGCACGAAAAGAAAGTTATTCGGCGGATAGCCGTAACCCTGTAGTTGAAAATGGAACACTTGAAGATGACCAAAACCGCCGTGATTTTACCATCAACGCCTTGGCGCTTTGTTTAAATGCGGATAATTTCGGAGCACTATTGGATCCCTTTAATGGTATTCAGGATTTAAAAGATGGGATTATACGAACGCCTCTTGACCCAGATGTTACATATTCTGATGACCCGTTGCGAATGTTACGTGCAATACGATTTTCGAATCAGTTAGGGTTTACGATTGCACAAAAATCATTTGACTCCATTGCAAATAACAGCAAACGGATTGACATACTCTCTAAAGAGCGAATCGTTGAGGAATTGAATAAGATATTGGCTTGCCCAAAGCCTTCTAAAGGATTTTTATTGCTCGATCAAACAAAACTCTTAAAGCGCATTCTTCCCGAACTTATTGCCTTAAAAGGTATTGACGAAGTGGAGGGGCAACGCCACAAAGACAATTTTTATCACACCCTTGAAGTTGTAGACAATATCAGCGAAAATTCTGAAAATGTTTGGTTACGCTGGGCAGCATTGTTACACGATATTGGCAAAGCACCCACTAAAAAATTTGATAAAAAAGTGGGATGGACATTTCACGCACACGAATTCGTTGGGGCCAAAATGGTGTTTAAGCTTTTTAAGCGCCTACGTATGCCACTAAATGAGAAAATGAAATATGTGCAAAAGCTCGTTTATATGAGTTCAAGACCCATCGTGATTGCGCAAGAAGAAGTCACCGATTCTGCGGTGCGACGTCTTATTTTTGATGCTGGGGATTTATTAGACGATTTACTTTTACTCTGTAAAGCAGACATTACCACCAAAAACCCTAAGCGCTTTGCCCGCTATCATAAAAACTTTGAAGTCGTAAAAGAAAAAGTAATCGAAGTTGAAGCTAGAGACCACATCCGAAACTTTCAACCGCCTGTATCAGGAGAGGAAATCATGCGTATTTTTGCATTAAAGCCTTGCCGTCAAGTGGGAGAAATCAAAGATGCTATCAAAGAAGCCATTTTGGAAGGTGATATTCCAAACGAATACGATGCTGCTCACGCATTTATGTTAACCAAAGCAAAATCTATGGGTTTATTTCCCGCCTAGTTATGTACAAAAACCTTCAACGCTGGACACGCATTTCACTCATTGTAGTGTATCTTGTTATTGCTGCTGGGGCAACTGTACGTATGACTGGAAGTGGTATGGGTTGCCCAGATTGGCCCAAGTGTTTTGGCTATTACATTCCTCCAACACAAGTAGAGCAATTGGCATGGAAGCCAAACACCACTTTTAAAAAAGGGAATGTAATCATTGACCAAGACCGCTTGTTAGTTGCTGCTGATACATTTACTTCTACCGATACATTCAACCCTGAATTATGGAAGCCCTACACCAAGCACGATTACGCACATTTTAACGCCACCCACACGTGGATTGAATTTATTAATAGATTATTGGGTGCGCTCTCTGGTTTGGCAATTCTCATCCTTTTTGGATATAGTGTAAAGTGGTGGCGAAAAAAACCTATCATTTTTATTTTTGCTTTGCTCTCGCTTTTGGGAATACTATTCCAAGCATGGTTAGGAAAAACTGTTGTAGATTCTAATTTGTTACCGCTAAAAATTTCGTTACACATGCTAATGGCATTGTTACTTATTGGTTTTTTGTTAGTGGTTCGTGTAGCCTCAAAGTCCTTTGGGTTAAGCAAACTTCCGTCACGAAAAATCCGTGTGTTGCTTTACGGAACCTTTGCCCTTACTCTGATTCAAATTATTTTAGGCATTCAAGTACGACAGTTTGTGGATTTACAAGTTGAACGATGGGGATACGACTTACCCCAGTTTTGGTTGGCTGCGCCAGAACTCAATTTTTACATCCATAGGAGTCTGTCTTTGTTTGTGGTTGCAGCAAATATTTTGCTATTCATTCGGGTGGTTAAAGATAACATAGAGCAAATTTTTATTAAACGCATTTTATGGCTCGTGAGTGGTGAAATAGCCCTTGGCATTGCTATGTTTTATTTCGATTTCCCCTTTGCCACCCAACCCTTACATCTGGTTCTTGCCACGCTTTTGTTCGGCGTTCAGCTTTATTGGGTTTTACGCATTAATTTACATCGTTATGATTTATCACTTTAGACTTATTTTAGACACCAAAGAGGACGTTTTTCGAGATATTGCATTGGAGGAAAATGCCACTTTTGAAGATTTTCATAACGCCATTACACAAGCTTTTGGCTTTGGTGGTTCCGAAATGGCAGTTTTTTATGAAAGTGATGATGAATGGCAGCAAGGCGATTCCATTTCGTTGTTTGATATGGGAGAGGATGACGCGCGACGTATGAGCGACACCTTACTTCAAGACGTATTCCCAGAAGTTTCCAAAATGCTGTATGTCTATGATTTTCTAAATCTGTGGACATTCTTTGTAGAATTGATAGAAACCGATGAACCCAAACCGGGAAATTCCTATCCATTGCTTCTTTTTTCGCATGGCGAAGTGCCAGAGGAAGCACCCGAAAAAACATTTGAAGCCGAAAAAGATCCGTGGGGTGAAAACGACTTTGACGAAAACGGTTTGGATGATTTTGAGGAACCCTCAGACGACTGGTACTAGCGATTTACCCGAAGCATTTCGTGATTTTCGTAGTTGCGCTTTACAAAGTGAAACGCTGCACGCATAACCTCTCCCATTGAACGACTTTTCAAAAACGAAGATTGCTTAATTAAGCCATATACTTCATTGCCTAACTGCTTCACTTTTTCAGGTGTAGAAATATGGTCGTTTAACATGCACTTCAAGAGTTGCGTTAAACGCGTTTCATTGCCCAAAATACGTCGAGCGATGGTAGCGCGCTCTTCAATTTTATATTGATCAATGGAGGTTTTGGTCAAATGATTTTTTACCAAATCAACCATGGGTAGATTTTCTTTAAAAAATTGCGGACGATATACTTTCAAACTCCCTTCGTAGGATTGTTGGTCAAAATCAATCGCGCGAATTTTATACACCACTTTATCAAAGTCATGAATAGGTACAATAACATAATTATAGGCGCGCATATCCCCCAATAAGCGAATCATGCAACGCTCATTAAACTTCACAAACGATTTGGCAATTTGACTGCGCTCAGCGTTGGTGCACTTGGGTAGGAAATCTTTTATAAACTCATCACCCGGAATACCTGCAATATGCTCCTCAATAAGCGTATTTTGATACACCAAAAAATTTAAATTATAAGGTGAAAGCATATGCTCTAATTCTAACCCGTATATCCGTGAAGCATCTGCTTTTTTCACATAAAAATAGATGAAGTTATCATTCAGCGTATTACGAATTTTAACCCGAAAAGGCTTGGAGTTTCCAAACGTACAATAGTCAATGCAATCCACATTGAGGTACGGAATGGTCATGGAACTTCCATCTGAATGCAACAATGCATAAACGTGTTTAAGCTGTTCATCTATTTCTTTTCTATCGCTATCGGAATAGTACACGCGCACCCAAAGGCTATCGTTATCGTGCTTATCCATTACCGCCACCGAACCAGAAAAACGCAACAAATCATCGTAAAAAACAGGAATTTCAAGCGACCGCGAATACTCTTCCAAATAGTCCGCCAAAAACGGACTAATAGGATAGGTGGGCTTTTTTTTCGAAATTAGCTTATCGAGCATGCCTCAAAGTTAGGACTTTGTGTAACAAAATTCAGCAAATTACGTTAATAGAGCAATGAGCACCATTTTAACCGTAACAGACTTAACCAAAAAATTTGGACACCTTACTGCCGTAAATTCGCTTTCTTTTTCCATAAATAAAGGAAATGTATATGGTATTCTTGGTCCTAACGGCAGTGGAAAATCCACCACACTTGGCATGATTCTCAATGTAGTAAATCCAAGTTCAGGAACATTTTCATGGTTTGATGGAGCAAAAAATACCCATCAGGCGCTAAAGCGCGTTGGGGCAATTATCGAACGACCCAATTTTTATCCATACATGACCGCTGCGCAAAACTTGCGTTTGGTATGTCGAATTAAAGAAGTGCCGAAATCTAAGATTGAAGAAAAATTAGAACTGGTTGATTTATTAGATCGAAAAAACGATACGTTTAAAACCTATTCGTTAGGGATGAAACAGCGTTTGGCAATTGCCTCCGCCCTACTGAACGACCCCGAAATTCTAATTCTGGACGAACCCACAAACGGTTTAGATCCACAAGGCATTGCGCAAGTGAGGGGTATAATCCAAAAAATTGCAGCACAAGGCGCCACCATTCTATTGGCATCGCACTTATTAGACGAGGTAGAAAAAGTGTGCTCACACGTGTTGGTGTTGCAAAAAGGAAAACGAATTTACTTTGGTAAAGTAACCGCACTTACCACCGATCATGGCTATTTTGAACTCAATGCAACAGATTTAAATGCATTACAAAAAGTTCTTGAATCTCATCAGGATATTGAAAAAATCGAAGTCTATAACACTCATATTCTCGCATATCCAAGCAAATCTATGACCGCTACAGAACTTAGCAAATCGTTAAGTGAGCAAGGCATCATCATTACGCATTTTGCTCAAAAACACAAAAGCCTTGAAGAGCAGTTTTTAAGTCTAACAAAAAACCAACAGCCATGAAGCGATTGTTTTTGATAGAGTTTGACAAGCTGCGAACCAACCGCTCTAGCCGTATTTTGATTGGTGCATATTTTATTTTGCTTACCTCCATTGCGCTAATTGCTGCCATAAAATTTGACATAGGTCCTATCAAGTTTCACTTGGCGGAACAAGGTATTTTTAATTTTCCCTACGTATGGCATTTTAATGCGTTTATCGGCGCGTGGTTTAAAATATTTTTGGCTGTGGTTATCGTTTCCATGACCGCCAACGAATACAGTAACAAAACCATCAAACAGAACCTCATTGACGGGCTTAGCAAACGCGAATTTTTACATTCCAAATGGATTATGATTTTCGCTTTTGCAGGTATTTCTACGCTGTTCATTTTTGTGGTATCGCTGATTTTGGGGCTTATGTATTCCAATTACACCGAGTTGGGTATCATTTTTAGTGATTTTGAATACCTGTTGGCGTACTTTTTAAAGCTAGTCGCTTTTTTTGGCTTTTGCTTGTTTTTGGGAACAGTCATTAAACGCTCTGCTTTTGCCTTAGGATTTTTGGGCGTTTGGCAAATGTTTGAAGGAATTTGTTATGGTCTTCTCAAATGGAAATCACCTTCTTGGATAGATGCCGATCAAGTGTTTAGGCTATTTCCGTTAAATGCCATGAGCAACCTTGTTCCCGAGCCCTTTACGCGCCTTTCTGCGGTGCGTAATCTTGCAGAACAAGTAGGTGAAGTGATGCAAACCAATTCCGCTGTACGCTTTTGGAACATCGTGATTGTAGTGTTGTGGTCCTATATTTTTTATTTATTAACCTATAGACTTCTCAAACGCCGCGACCTCTAAGTTTTTGCTATTTTTGGCATGCTATGGAGTTCGAGCTTATTTCTGATTTTAAACCTACTGGTGATCAGCCAGAAGCTATTCGCCAATTGGCGATAGGACTTGCCGAAAAAGATAAGTTTCAAACGCTTTTAGGGGTAACAGGCTCTGGAAAAACCTTTACGGTTGCCAATGTTATTGCCGAAACCAGACGCCCAACGTTAGTGCTTGCACACAACAAAACCCTAGCAGCACAACTCTATGCCGAATTCAAACAGTTTTTTCCCAATAATGCTGTAGAGTATTTTGTATCCTATTACGATTACTACCAACCGGAGGCGTATATTCCTACCACAGGGACATATATTGAAAAGGATTTGTCCATAAACGATGAAATTGAAAAGCTGCGATTAAGCACCACTTCGTCCTTGCTTTCGGGGCGACGCGACGTAATTGTAGTGGCATCCGTTTCATGTCTTTACGGCATCGGAAATCCTGTGGAGTTTAAAAAGAATGTGATTCATATTCGGGTTGATCAAGTTATTCCCCGAACAAAATTGCTGCATCAGTTGGTCCAAAGCCTATATGCGCGTACTACTGCTGATTTTTTACATGGGAATTTTCGTGTCAACGGAGATGTGATTGATGTTTTTCCGAGCTATGCCGATCATGCTTTTAAAATTCATTTTTTTGGCGATGAGATTGAAGCCATTGAGGTTTTTGACCCACTTACAGGAACCATTAAGGAAAATTTTGAACAACTGACCATTTACCCCGCTAATATGTTTGCAACTTCCCCAGAAGTGCTGCAAAATGCCATTCATCAAATCCAAGACGATCTTACCGCACAGGTGGCATATTTTAAAGAAATAGGTAAACACTTGGAAGCCAAACGATTGGAGGAACGTACCAATTTTGATTTGGAAATGATTCGTGAGTTGGGCTATTGTTCAGGAATAGAAAATTACTCGCGATACATTGATGGTCGCGCGCCTGGCACACGACCATTTTGTTTGTTGGATTATTTTCCAGATGATTATTTGATGGTAGTGGACGAAAGCCACGTAACCCTCTCGCAAGTGCACGCCATGTATGGCGGTGACCGCAGCCGAAAAGAAAATTTAGTCGAATACGGATTTCGATTACCTGCCGCAATGGACAACCGTCCGTTAAAGTACGAAGAGTTTGAGCAGTTACAACGTCAAGTTATTTACGTAAGTGCCACGCCATCTGATTACGAATTGGAGCAAACCGAAGGCGTTTATGTCGAGCAAGTTATTCGCCCCACGGGCTTACTTGACCCGCTCATTGAAGTGCGCCCTAGCCTAAATCAAATTGATGATTTGGTGGAGGAAATTCAGCTTCGCGCCGAAAAGGACGAACGTGTTTTGGTGACTACGCTTACCAAACGCATGGCAGAGGAATTGACCAAATACCTCTCACGAATTGCCATTAGGTGCCGATACATTCATAGTGATATTGACACCCTTGAACGGGTTGAAATCATGCACGACTTACGCAAAGGATTGTTTGATGTGCTGATTGGCGTAAACCTGTTGCGTGAAGGTTTAGATTTACCTGAAGTATCATTGGTTGCCATTTTAGATGCAGACAAAGAGGGCTTTTTGCGTTCGGCTCGTTCGCTGACGCAAACTGTTGGTAGGGCAGCTCGAAACCTTAATGGGATGGCAATTATGTATGCAGATACCGTTACCAAAAGCATGCAAAAAACAATTGACGAAACTCAATATCGAAGAGCCAAACAAATGGCGTATAACGAACGGCACAACATTACGCCTCAAGCACTAAACAAAGCCTTAGATGAAACGTTTGAGCGTGCCAACGCCTCGCCAGTTTTAGCACTAGAAAAGGAGGATATTGCATATTTATCTAAAGATGCGCTGCAAGCCATGGTGCGAAAGGCAAGAAAAGACATGGAAAAAGCCGCCATGGACATGGATTTTATCCAGGCGGCTCATTTTAGAGATGAAATTGAGCGTGTGCAAAACCAACTAAAAACGTTGAGTTAGCACACATGACTACTTTTGTCAGGTCGAGTGAAATTCTTAAAGAATTTAGTATCGAGACCTGTAGAACCTTACTTAATTTCAATCTGCTTTTTGGGTTCAGGAATGGCTTCTTGAAGCTTGGGCAATGAAATATGCAAAATCCCATTGTCGTACTTTGCTTTAATTCCTGTAGTGTCAACAGTGTCGGGCAGTCTAAAACTGCGTTGAAAGCTATCGTAAGCAAACTCTCGGCGTGTGTACTGCGCGGTTTTACTTTCGTCTTTATGGGTTGACTCACTTGAAATGGTCAATACATGATCGTCTAGCTCCACATTGAAGTCCTTACGGGTTTTTCCAGGAGCAGCAAGGGCTACTTCAAAAGCCGTATCTGTCTCCGAAATATTTACTGAAGGTACTTGTGCACGCGTTGATGTTGTGGTTAACGGAAACGATGTTCCAAAAAATTCATCCAATAAAGATGGAAATAATGTATTTGTATTTCTACGAACTAAATTCATGATGTTAGGTTTTAATGTTATACACCCAACCCATGGCAATTTGTGTACCTTTTGATTTTAACTGACATTTTGTCTGTTAAATCATTATTTTTAGTGACACTTTGTCAATTATTGGAGAACAGCCTGTACTTTATCAGCAGCTTCTTGGAACAGTACAGCGCTTTGCACTTCAAGACCTGAATCATCAATCAACTTTTTGGCAATGTCGGAATTCGTGCCTTGAAGACGAACAATAATGGGAACTTTTATAGCATCTCCCATATTTTTATATGCATCTACAATTCCTTGGGCAACACGGTCGCAACGTACGATTCCACCAAAAATATTAATCAAAATCGCCTTTACTTTTGGGTCTTGAAGAATAATACGGAAGGCAGCCTCAACACGCGCTGCATCTGCCGTTCCACCCACATCTAAAAAGTTAGCAGGGTCGCCACCAGCTTGCTTAATCAAATCCATAGTAGCCATGGCAAGTCCAGCACCGTTTACCATACAACCCACATTTCCATCTAGTGCTACGTAGTTTAATCCTACTTCGCGCGCTGCCACGTCTGTTGGGTTTTCCTCACGAATATCACGCATAGCCTCAAAATCGGGATGACGGAATAATGCATTATCATCAAGAGTAACCTTTGCGTCCACCGCAATAATTTTATCATCGGAGGTTTTTAACACAGGATTGATTTCAAACAATGCCGCATCAGCACCCACATAAGCTTTGTATAGCGCAGTAACAAATTTGGTCATTCCTTTAAACGCAGCACCCGAAAGCCCAAGATTAAAAGCCACTTTTCGTGCTTGAAAAGGCAACAAGCCAACGGTTGGATCAACTTCTTCCGTGAAAATAAGCTCGGGGGTTTGCTCTGCAACCGTTTCAATATCCATACCCCCCTCAGTAGAATACATAATCATATTGCGTCCCGTAGCACGGTTTAGCAACACGGAAATGTAAAATTCTTTGGGCTCGGAGTCACCTGGATAATACACGTCCTCGGCAACCAACACTTGATGCACTTTTTTGCCTTCGGCAGTAGTTTGCGGAGTTACCAATTGCATTCCAATGATATCATCTGCAATTTGCGCTACCTCATCTAACGATTTGGCAAGTTTTACGCCGCCGCCTTTTCCACGACCGCCCGCATGCACTTGTGCCTTAATTACATGCCAACCTGTTCCAGTTTCTTCTGTAAGTTGCTTTGCTGCAGTCACTGCTTCCGCTGGGGTTGTGGCTACAACGCCACGCTGAATGCCTACACCAAATTGAGCTAAAATCTCTTTTCCTTGATATTCGTGTACGTTCATCGATTAAGTTTAAGTTGCAAAAATAGAGAATCAAAAGGGCATCTGCATATAAAACCAAAAAAGATGTTTGTTGTATTTATAACATTATGTTTTATTTTTAATATATTTTAAAATTCATGCTAGTATTAAATATTCAAAAACCTACATTTGCGCAAAATATTTGCGATGCAACATCAAGATTTAGTTCAGATATGTCAAGAATATGGAAGTCCTTTATATGTGTATGACGCACATGTTATGGAGCAGCAATACACGCGATTGACACGTGCATTTAGTGCAGTACCACATCTTCGCATTAACTACGCAGTGAAGGCACTTTCAAACCTTAGCGTATTGAAATGGATGCACCAATTAGGCGCAGGGTTAGATACGGTTTCCATTCAGGAGGTGCAATTAGGACTTGCTGCAGGCGTGGCGCCACACGAAATTATTTATACCCCAAACGGCGTTTCCCTTTCTGAAATTGAAGAAGTGGCGCAATTGGGCGTTCAAATCAATATTGACAACTTAGATGTATTGGAACAATTTGGTACAGCGCATCCAAATGTTCCTGTGTGTATTCGAATTAATCCGCACATTATGGCTGGTGGAAACGCAAATATTTCCGTGGGGCATATCGATTCAAAATTTGGTATTAGTATTCATCAAATGCCACATCTGTTACGCATCGTAGAAAACACAGGGATGCGCATTAATGGCGTACACATGCATACGGGAAGTGATATTTTGGATATTGATGTGTTTTTGCATGCTGCTGAAATTCTTTTTGATACGGCAAGGTCGTTTAGCGATTTAGAATTTTTGGATTTTGGAAGCGGATTTAAAGTGCCTTACAAGCCCGGAGATAATGAAACAAACATTGAGGAATTGGGCGAAAAATTAAGCGAACGTTTCAATGCATTTTGTACGGAATATGGCAAAGAATTGGTGCTGGCATTTGAGCCTGGGAAATTTTTAGTAAGCCAAGCAGGATATTTTTTAGCGCAAGTGAACTCGGTAAAGCAAACCACCTCTACGGTGTTTGCACAAGTAAATAGCGGATTCAATCACCTTATTCGCCCGATGCTTTACGGAGCTCAACACCGCATTGAAAATATTTCAAATCCCAATGGGCGTGAACGTTTTTACTCTGTTGTAGGCTACATCTGCGAAACCGACACCTTTGCCAATAACCGCAAAATTGCAGAAATCAGCGATGGCGATGTGTTGTGCTTTCACAATGCCGGTGCATACTGCTTTACGATGGCAAGCAACTACAACTCCCGCTTTAGACCTGCCGAAGTGCTTTGGCACGATGGAGAAGCAAAGCTTATTCGTAAAGCCGAAAGCTTTAACGACCTGATACAAAACCAAGTGGTGTTGGATTTTGCCTCTGTAGAGGCTTGATTGTACGCTTATTCCCACAAGGCTTTTTAGTGTCTTAAATATATCCTGAATGGCTCTCAGCGTTGTTTCAGCTGTGTTAAGCGTGGTTTAAGTGGCTTTTAGCCTTTTTTAGTTTACAGTTACGGAAGTTTACGTTGTTAAATATGATTAGTTCATAAAAACTAAATGATAACCCTCAGACTATCAATTGTTATAATAACCACATTAACGCTGTTTAATAAAGCAACGTCACAAACAAACCATTCTATTAAAATTGAAACTGGTTATTATTTATTTGGACATACTAATTTGGACGTAAATCCAGGTCCAAATTGGAAAGGGCATTATTTGGATAATCAAAATGGAATAGAATTAAGCGTGGTGGTTAACGCACTACAATTCAAAGAAAAATACGCCGTTGGAATTGGAGTCGGGTATTTAAACTTCGAAGGAATAAATGGCGTTTCTGTTTTCTCCGATTTTGAATACATTATAATTAGGTCAAGATTATCTCCACTTATTAATTTAAAAATTGGATACAGTCATCTTTGGAATCAATACAAAAATGGCACTGGCACTTTCTGTGGCGAAATAGGTCTAGGGTTAAACTACAAGTTATCTGAAAAAATAGATGTTTTTCTTACTTCGGGTACCAACACCACCCAACATGCTGCGTTTACACCAATACGAATTGGGATTAGGCTTTAACCAATCACTCCGGAGCCAATACATTCATTTTCCAAGTACCATGCGGCAAATTGTCCTGCTGCAATAGCAGACTGTGGCGCATCAAAAACCAAAAACACACCTTCTGTTGCGGGATGTAAGGTAGCCGCTGCCAAAGGTTGACGGTAACGAATACGCGCTTGTACTCGCGTGGGCTGTTCAGTTGCCAAATCGGGGCGTATCCAATGAACATCTTCTTGCGCAATCCAAAGCGCACGGCGGTATAGCCCAGGGTGGTCTTTTCCCTCACCTACATAGATTGTATTTGTTTCCACATCGGTAGCCAACACAAAAAGTGGCTCAACCGTACCCCCAACCGCCAAGCCTTTTCGTTGCCCTACCGTGAAAAAATGTGCGCCGTTATGCGTTCCTACTTTGATACCATCGGTTGGAGAATAGGTGTATTTTTTAGCCAATCCTTCGGGAGAAGTCTCTCGAGATTCGGCGTACATCGGGTGCGAATTGGGTACTTGAATGATATCTCCTTTTTTGACCGCAAGTTTTTGTTGTAAAAAATCGGGAAGGCTTACTTTTCCAATAAAACACAACCCCTGTGAATCTCGTTTTTCGGCAGTGATAAGTCCTTGTTCAGCGGCAATTTTGCGCACCTCGCTTTTTTGTAATCCTCCAATGGGAAACAAGGTTTTTGCCAATTGCGCCTGATTCAACTGACACAAAAAATAGGATTGGTCTTTGTTGACATCGGCGCCAGCAAGCAGTCGATACATTGTATTATTTGAAACTAGGGTTTCTTCCTTTTGACAATAGTGCCCAGTTGCAACAAAATCAGCACCCAACGAGATAGCAATATCTAAAAACACGTCAAATTTAATTTCACGATTGCACAACACATCTGGATTTGGAGTGCGCCCACGTTGGTATTCAGCAAACATATAATCTACAATGCGCGCTTTGTACTGCTCACTCAAATCCACTGTTTGAAAAGGAATTCCCAGTTTGTCGGCTACAAGCATCGCATCATTACTATCTTCTAGCCATGGACATTCATCGGAGAGTGTAACGGAGTCGTCATGCCAGTTTTTCATAAACAACCCAATGACCTCATAGCCCTGCTGCAACAACAAATAAGCCGCAACGCTAGAGTCTACGCCTCCCGAAAGCCCAACAATGACACGTTTTCCTTGCATGGCACAAAGGTAAGTATGATGATACCGCCCCACCAAACGTGTGGGGATTAACGATTAATTTACTTCCGAAGTTTTTTCTGACGCTCAGCCTCTTCCATCATTTCAGCCATTTTACGCTGAAAGCGGTTTTGCTTTTTCGGCTTCTTTTTGTTTTCCTCAATTTGAGCATGGATTTTATCTTGATCAATAATCACGTTTTTAACCACTACCATAATAGCAATCATCAACAGGTTAGAAACCACGTAGTACAAGCTAAATCCACTTGCATAATTGTTAAAGAAAAACAACATCATAACAGGCATCAAATACATGATAAATTTCATGTTAGGCATACCTGGCTGTGTCGGCTGCATTTGCTGTCCTGTGGTCATTCGGGTATAGAAAAATATCGCTACCGAAGCCAATAATGGGAATAAACTGATATGGTCACCGTAGAACGGAATGCTAAACGGCAATTCCGCAATAACATCGTAAGAGGATAGATCATCTGCCCATAAAAACGATTTTCCACGTAACTCATACGCTATAGGGAAAAAGTAAAATAACGCAAAGAACACAGGCATTTGCAACAGCGCAGGAATACAGCCCGCAAGCGGACTTGCCCCAGCTTTGGTGTAGAGCTTCATGGTTTCCTGCTGACGCTTGGTTGCATCTTTTTTATACTTTTCATTTATCGCAGTGATTTCCGGTCTAAGCACACGCATTTTTGCTTGCGACACATAGGATTTATACAACACCGGCGACAACACCAAACGCACAATTATAGTAAGCAAAATAATGGCAATACCATGAGGCACTAAACCTGTAAGAAATCCAAAAAGTGGATAAAAAACCGATCGGTTTATCCAACCAATAATTCCCCATCCAAACGAAATACTCTCAAATAAATTCTCATCGTAATTTTTGAGTATAGTATAATCTGTTGGTCCCATATACCAATCAAAATTGGCTTCAAAACGATTACGTTGATACGGAAGTGTGGTTTCGGTAGCAAATCCTTTAAGGTATGCAGAGGCTTCGACCTCCTCATCAGTCATGTCTGCTGACGTTAGTGTCACCTGCTCAAGAGGATCCTTAGGAATAAGAATACTGCTGAAAAAGTGTTGGCGGTACGATATCCACTCTACATTTTTTTCTTTGTCGTCATCGTCGCCTGATGCCGAAAGCGTGCTATACTTATCGTTTTCGTGACGGTATGCCAACTGCGTATATCGATTTTCGTACTGAGCGCTTTTAGCATGACGAAACCCATTCATGCTCCACGTAAATGCAGCCGGAATTGACGTGTCCAAAGCATTTTCAATGCCTTCGGCAACCACCTCAAAACCAAAGCGATATCCCTCTTTTGGAAGTGTATACACAAATTCGATGTAGCCGTTTCCATCAACAGCAGCACGAAGGCGTAATTCTTCGCCCTTTTCACCTTTGGTAACCGTTGGTGAAAACATCAAAAATTTGGTTTGTAACAATTGCCCTGTGGCAGTGGTGAAAGCAATGTTTAGGGCGTTGTTATCTTTATCAATAAGATACAATGGAGTGTCTTGGTAATTCACTTCTCCGTTCAACAGCACTTGCTCCATAATACCTCCCTTGGTAGAAATGCCGAGAGTAAGTGCGCTATTTTGGAGGGTAATCGTTTCTTTAGCAATTGATGTTGTAGGAACTGCTTCTGTGGGAGTTGCTACAACCACATCAGGGGCTTGTGATTTAGTTTCAGCAACTGCTTCTGTGGTTTGCTCTTGTTGGGTGTTGGCTTGTGCTATCTCCTCAGCAGACTGGGTGTACATCATCCATGTGAAAATGACAAAGATGAGCACCATACCAATAATTTGTAACGGGTCTATCCGACGTTCTTCCATTCGTTATTTATTTGTTTTTGCATATTGACTACACGCCTGCACAAAGGATGAAAAAAGTGGGTGCGGCGCCAAAACAGTACTCTTATATTCGGGGTGATATTGTACACCTACAAACCACGGGTGTGCGTCAATTTCAACAATTTCTGCAAGTCCAGTTTCTGGATTTATCCCTGTTGCCTTTAAGCCATGAGATGATAATTGGTCTAAGTAAGCATTATTGAGTTCGTAGCGATGGCGGTGACGCTCACTAATCGCATCTTTTTGATAAATTTCATGCACACGGCTATTAGGCGTGAGCTTGCAATCCCAAGCACCAAGACGCATCGTACCTCCCTTATTTTCCACCTCTTTTTGCTCATCCATAAGACTAATCACAGGGTGAGAAGTATCTTCCGAAATCTCTGTGGAATTGGCATCTTTCAACCCAATTACATTACGCGCATATTCGATTACTGCCATTTGCATACCCAAGCAAATTCCAAAAAATGGAATATTGTTTTCGCGCACATATTGTATGGCAGTTATCTTACCTTCGATCCCTCTAGAGCCAAAGCCAGGCGCAACGAGTAATCCATGAAGTCCCTTGAGTTTTGATGTACAGTTTTTAGGTGTTAAGTGTTCCGAGTGTATTGAAACCACATCTACTTTTACTTCGTTAACAGCACCTGCATGAATAAAAGCCTCCAAAATAGATTTATACGAATCTTGCAACTCAACATATTTTCCAACAAGCCCAACACGAATGTGATGTTTTGGGTTTTTATATCTAGACAAAAATGCTTTCCATTTCGTAAGGTCTGGTTCCAAATTATCGGGAAGCGATAACAAATCTAAAACGACACGATCTAATCCCTCTTCAAGCATCAAAAGTGGTACGTCATAAATGGTATCTGCATCAATCGATTGAATAACCGCTTCACGTTTAACATTGCAGAATAGCGCTAGTTTATTACGAATTTCATCTAAAAGTTCGTGTTCTGTACGGCACACCAAAACATCGGCGTTAATTCCACTTTCCATCAATGTTTTGACAGAGTGTTGGGTGGGTTTTGTTTTTAATTCTGCTGCTGCAGACAGGTAAGGAACAAGAGTAAGATGTATTACAATACAGTTGTCACGCCCCAATTCCCAACGCAACTGACGTACTGCCTCAATGTAAGGCAACGACTCAATATCCCCGACCGTTCCGCCAATTTCAGTAATGACCACATCATAATCTCCAGTGGAACCTAGCAATTGCATACGTTCCTTGATTTCATTGGTAATGTGCGGAATGACTTGAACGGTTTTACCTAAAAACTCACCTCGGCGTTCCTTTTCAATCACGCTTTGATAAATACGACCTGTAGTCACATTATTGGCTTGCGAAGTACGCACGTTTAAAAAGCGCTCATAGTGCCCAAGATCGAGGTCGGTTTCTGCTCCATCATCTGTGACAAAACACTCTCCATGCTCATAGGGATTTAGCGTTCCAGGGTCAACGTTGATGTAGGGGTCAAATTTTTGAATTGTAGTTTTTAGTCCGCGTGCCTGTAATAAGTTCGCTAATGATGCTGAGATAATGCCTTTACCAAGAGATGAAGTAACTCCTCCAGTAACAAAAATGTATTTGGTTTTAGGCATAGCTTGATTGCATTAAAGGTGCAAAAATACAAATAAACTACCTAACCTCTAACGAATCTAAAACGATGTTAGCGGGCTTTACTTCTATCATTTCAAAACCCTGATGCTGAATGGTGTATGTGGCATTATTTTCATAACCGCCAGTTGGCGTGAATTTATATTCAAATCGATGTTGAAGTTGTTCGCCTAAACCTAAAGAAACACCTTCTGGAAGGGTGCGTTTTATGGCTATACGCAATGCCACATCAATCATTACATCAAAACCTTTAACAGCAGTACGATTAGGGATTTTTCCAAACCTTTCTTTGTAGTTTTCATCAAATTTTATGCGAACGCTATCTCGTTTTTCATGAAAATAGTTTGGATACGTAAAACGTAAATTTCCCAAATGTGCTTGAGAAACATTGGGGTCGTCATAAGTTGCAGAACGGTAATGTGTAAAGAGTTGCACTTGCCTATCGTCTCTTTGTTGGGCATTAAGCATAGAGGTCATCCCTGTAACAAGATTTAAATCTTCGGTTTCTAAAAACACCCAATTTGGTCGGGTGGGTGTGAGGAGGGAATCCACAACATCGGGCTTTACATAACCAAAATCCGCATCTGGTCGAATAATTTCTGCTAACGGAAACTGCTCTTTTAGTTTAAACTCTGTTTTTCTATTCTTATCATCTGAAATAATCAAAATACATGGATTATCGGTATTTGCATACAAGGAATCAATGTAAGATGATAGCTGTTTATTTAAAGCTCTCCTACTTGGTATCGTATTAAACGTAGCTTGGGAAGGTTTAATATCGCGTGTTGTCAGAGGCGATACAACGGGGACATTAAAAAAAACCATAGCTTGTGCCACACGACTCACATTTTCTGGAGTAAAAGGTCCAATTACCGCATCAAATTGAGAGAAATTATTTTGATTGAGAATTTGCTCAACAATGTAGCGTTGATTTTCAGTATCAAAAACCGTAAGCTCAACACTCAGCCCCGCTTTGTTAAGGCTGTCTGCAGCGTGAAGCATACCCGCATAAAAATCTAGCGCAACCGTAGTAAGATTACGTTCCGATAGAGTTTTCTTGATTTGAATTAGAGAATCCAATTCAATACGTGATAGACGAAATGGCGCCATAAGTGCAATGCGCACCACAGGAGTTACAAAAGTACTGTCCCAAAAACTTGGTTTTGCCCCAAATTGTAGCTTTTGTTGCACCAATGTATCCGCTTGTATTTTAGGAATTTTAAGCACCATACCTGCTTGCAAGTTCACATTGAGAAGTTCGGGGTTTAACTCCTCTAAGGTCTCACGATTAAGTCCTAATTTTTGCTCTAATCGATAATAGCCTTCTCTGGGCTGCACGGTGTAATAGCTAAATTGAGCCGCTTTTTCTTCGGCAGTTTTATGAGGGACATACAGCACAGCACCAATAGAAAGTGTATCGCCCAATTGCGGATTTAACACGCGAAGCGAATCAATCGAAATGCCATAGGTATAAGCAACGCGCCAAAGCGTTTCTTTGGGCCTCACAACGTGTTGTCCCAATTTGGGTTCAGTCTTAATTTGAACTACTTTTTTATAACGTGGAATTTGAAGTTTATCACGCTTGCGAATAACTTTTTTAGCAAATGGATTGTGTGCAATAATTTGTTCGGTAGTAACATCGTACCTATTTGCGATTGCCTCAAGGGTTTCTTTCTTTTTTACTTTGTGTACAATAAAATGCGATACCTCTGCCTGCTGAGCTACGCCAACAAAACAAAAGAGTGCAAACACAAAAACAATAAAACGTTTACTCCCACTCAATAGTTGCGGGAGGTTTAGAACTGATGTCATAGACCACACGGTTAATTCCTGGAACACGATTAATGATTTGGTTTGAAATTTCTTGTAAAAACTCATAAGGCAAATGTACCCAATCTGCCGTCATTCCGTCTGTTGATGTTACTGCACGAAGCGCAACACACTTCTCATAAGTGCGTTCATCGCCCATAACCCCAACCGATTGCACCGGCAATAGCATTACGCCAGCTTGCCACACATCGTCATACAGGCCATGATCGCGTAATCCTTGTATAAAAATGGCATCCGTCTCTTGAAGCATTGTCACTTTTTCTTTTGTGATATCGCCCAAAATACGAATAGCAAGACCTGGTCCTGGGAAGGGATGACGGCCTAAAATCCCAGCAGACATGTTTAGGCTTGCGCCTACCCTGCGCACCTCATCTTTGAACAGCATATTAAGAGGTTCTACCACTTTTAATTTCATAAAATCGGGAAGTCCACCCACATTATGATGTGACTTAATCGTTGCCGAAGGACCATTCACCGAAACCGATTCAATTACATCGGGGTAAATGGTTCCTTGTGCAAGCCATTTGGCACCTTCTACTTTGTGTGCTTCCTCATCAAACACTTCTACAAAAACCCGACCAATAATTTTGCGCTTTGTTTCGGGATCACTTACCCCCGCCAATTCACTCAAAAATTGGTCGGTAGCATCTACGCCCTTTACATTAAGTCCCATGTGCTCGTATTGCGCAAGTACATCGGAAAATTCATTTTTGCGCAACAGTCCATTATTTACAAAAATGCAGTGCAAGTTTGGGCCAATAGCTTTATGCAATAAAATGGCTGCCACAGAAGAATCAACACCGCCGCTAAGTCCTAAAATCACTTTGTCGTTGCCCAACTGCGCTTTAAGTCGTGCAACGGTGGTTTCAACAAATGCATCCGATGTCCAATCTGGGGTAATTCCTGCGATATCTACTAAAAAGTTTTGTAGCAACTGTTTCCCATCAGTGGAATGATATACTTCCGGGTGAAACTGAATACCATACGTCATGCTATCATCCATCACAAAAGCAGCATTGGCAACGTCTTTAGTTGATGCCAATTGTGTTGCATTTTCTGGCAATTTTTTAATGGTGTCGCTATGACTCATCCACACTTGCGATTGCAGTGGAATATCTTTTAAAAACGGATGCTTTTCGACTTTTGCCAAACGTGCGCGTCCATATTCTCTTGTATTGGAAGGGGCAACTTCACCCCCATTAAAATGCGCTAAATACTGTGCGCCATAGCAAACCCCAAGCAAGGGCACTTTGTTCCGAATGGCACTTAAATCTGGGTGAGGGGCATCGTCGGAGCGTACCGAAAACGGAGACCCAGAAAGGATAACTGCCTTAAAGGTTGAAACATCATCTGGAATATTGTGAAAAGGGTGTATTTCACAAAAAATGGAGAGCTCTCGAACACGGCGCGCAATGAGTTGTGTGTATTGCGAACCAAAATCAAGAATAAGTACTTTGTTATGCATATGCAAAAATACAATTAAACTTTATTGGTGATTATTGCTTTAGCATTAGTTTTTAACAGTAAATATGTTAAAAATTTTAGCGAGAATCCATTTATAAACATTAAAAATGCTGTGAAATAACAGGTTTAATACTGCACAACATGCAACCCGTTAGCAGTTGTCTCAAGCACATTTTTTAAGTCATCCGTAAACTTCTCAACGGTTTTATCTGTCAAAAAAGAAGAAAAATGCGCTATACGTTCTTGCAATTTATCGTTAGGGAACAGTGCATTTCGGATATCAGTAACTCGGATGATTTCATCTTGAAGTTTGATACGCTGCGCCTTAAGCAAGCGTTTTTCCAGTTTGTCTAATCCTTTGAGTTGCTTTTTTTCTTGCGCATTAACAGCACCTAAAAAAGAAGCGTCGGTTTGTTTGGCCAGTGCTTTTAAATCTTCAAATTGGCGCAGCAACTCATTTCGTTGTGTAGAAAAATCAATATCGATATCACTAATTTGGCGCACTCGCTTGTTGATAAATGACGCTTTTGGCAAAAACAAATCTTGTAATGAAAGTTCAAGTTTCGTGCATTTTCTCACTTGCTTTTCGGACATCAACAGCAAACTAGATCGGTGTTGCAAAAGCGGATACGGCACATTAAAAACCTCAAAAGCAGCTTTTAACTGTAGCCAATACGCCAATTCGCCTCCTCCACCAACATAAGCTATGTTTGGCAAAACACATTCTTGATACAACGGACGCATTAGCGCATTGGGCGAAAAACGCTCGGGATGGTTGTGTATTTCAGCTTCTAAAGCAGATAAATCCCAATTGTATTCCCCCTCTGCTGCCGTGTAGTTTTTACCCTTTTTTACGATGCGTGTTCGTTTATCATCAAGGAGATAGAATAAATTGATTTCTCTGGGGTTTACCTGTGGCTTGTAGTTAGGTATTGCTTTTGACAAGGCTGTATCGGTTTTCACAACCGATTTATGTATTGTTTGCGCTCTTAATTCTTTAGATATAATGGACGAAAAAAGTGATTTTAGTGCATGATCATCTCCGTCAACAACAATCAATCCATATTTTCCAAAAAGCTGGTGCATCAGCTTTCGAGTGGCATTGGCCAAATTATCTTCTTGTAAATAACAATCGGCAAATAATTTTAACAGCTCTTTTCCATGCCGATTTTTGCTCCAATACGGCTCCAATTGACTATATAATTCATGTAAATTTTCGGTGCGCATTCGTCCCACAGGACCACCTGATTTGGTATCCCAGCGTACTTTTTGCTCACCCAAAAAAAAGTGATTGATTTCCTCAAAATCATGATCTTCAGACGCCATCCAAAAAACTGGAACATAATGATGTAAACTGTCTGTCCGTTGCAACCTTTCAGCGGTATTTATAACATCCAAAATCTTATACCAAAAAAACAAAGGTCCGGTGAAGATATTCAATTGATGCCCTGTGGTTATCGTAACCGTATTGGGCTTTTTCAAAAGGTTTACGTTAATTGTAACTTTCTCTTTTTGTGTAAGATGCTTATATTGGTTTTGTATAGTATCAACCAATATTTTTCGGTTTTCTTTAGGAAAAGAAACAACTCTGTTTTGCGCTATTTGTTGGACTTCCGAAGTTGATACCAGTCCGTTGTGAAAAGGCAGCAATGCCTCATCTGATTGCAACAAACGTTGCATTAAGGGTGAATACACGCCCGACGGATACCCTGAAGATGTTATTGACTTCACAAGACAAAAGTAGTTAAAGTATGAAATTGACGCATTTTAGGTCAATCCTACGTTGGCAGGGACAGCCTGTAAATCAAAATCCTGAGCAGAAGTTATCGTCAAGTTGGCAAAATCGCCAACCTTAAGGTAGTGCTGTTGTGCATCTACCCAAACTTCGTTATCCACATCTGGGGAATCAAATTCGGTGCGTCCAACAAAAAAGTTCCCTTCTTTTCTATCGATAACGCATTTTAACGTTTTTCCTATCAATGCTTGATTTTTTTCCCAAGAAATTTGGGCTTGAAGTTCCATAAGTTCATTTACTCTAGCCTGTTTTACTTCGGCAGGAACATTGTCTTCTAGCGAATGAGCGTGTGTATTTTCCTCGTGGCTGTACTGAAAGCACCCTAATCGCTCAAAACGCATTTCTTTTACCCAAGATTTTAGCAATTCGAAGTCCTCTTCAGTCTCACCGGGATATCCCAAAATAAGGGATGTTCGAATTGCCATTTCTGGAACAGCATTTCTAAATTTTTTGAGCAAGGTCGTGGTTTTTTCTTGCGTAGTTCCACGCCGCATAGAGCGTAAAATAGGATCTGAAATATGTTGTAGAGGAATATCAATATAAGAACATACTTTTGGCTCACTAGCTATCACTTCCAATACATCTTCTGGAAAGCCGGTTGGAAAGGCGTAGTGCAAGCGTATCCAAACAATACCCTCCACCTGTGCCAAGGCTTTGAGCAAATCTGCCAATCGCCGTTTTTTGTACAAGTCCAAACCGTAATAGGTAGAGTCTTGTGCAATGATAATCAGTTCTTTTACGCCGTTTTTGGCAAGCCCGTTGGCTTCCTCAACCAAGTCCTCGATGGGTTTTGAGCGATGTGCCCCGCGCATAAGCGGAATAGCGCAAAACGAACACGGTCGGTCGCAACCTTCAGAAATTTTTAGATATGCATAGTTTTTGGGTGTAGTCGTAAGGCGTTCGCCAAGTAGCTCATGACGGTAGTCTGCGCCTAACGCTTTGAGTAAGAGCGGTAAATCTGTTGTGCCAAAATATTCGTCCACATTTGGGATTTCGGCTTCTAACTCGGGTTTATAGCGCTCACTTAAACAACCGGTTACAAATAATTTATCGATGAGTCCCTGTTCTTTTTGTTCTGCAAAATTCAGTATCGTATTTACCGATTCCTCCTTGGCATTATCAATAAAACCACAGGTATTCACCACGACGATATTGCCTAGCTGTTCATGAACCACCTCTTTGTCACTGGCTTTCAACTGCCCCATCAGCACCTCTGAATCGTAGATGTTTTTGGAACATCCAAGTGTAACCACGTTGATTTTATTCTTTTTTGCTGATTTAGTTCGCATAGTTAATTGTACCCTTTTGGAGGTTTACGATGTTTGGTAATTTGCTCATAAGCCGCAGCCATAGACAATAATTTTGCTTCGCTAAAGCTGGGAGCAATTAATGTTAGGCTTGCAGGCTTCCCATCTTTATAATATCCCATCGGAACCGCTAGGCAGGGATAGAAAGCAATAGCAGCATATGATGCATGGTTGTTATTTATAGATAAAACTGCATCTAATTTATGTGCTTTAATAGGCGCTTCAAAAAAGTTAGAGGCGCTTTTATTTAAGCGGTTTTTAACTTGATTTAAAGCCTCTATGGACTGAGTATCAGATTGTACTCCATCTAATCTTTCTTGACTGTAGGGCATATACAAAAGGCTGTCCGATGAATTAAAATCAATGATTTGCTCTACGTCCAAATTTGCATACTTAGTATTCGAATTGGATGTAAAATACGCTGGTATATCACGTTTCATGTCCCCATCTAGAATTTTTATAAAACCTGAAAGACTAACGCTCTCTGCATTTATTTTAACAATTACAGCACCTGCTTTTTCAAGGTCAGCAATAGCATTGGTATACAACGAATCTGAATTGACTAAAGACTCAAATGCGCCCAATCGAATACCTTTTAATGCTGTTAGTGTTGTGGCTCCCATAAATGCATCTCCCCTTGAAACTGAAAGCGTAATGGAATCTTTTTCATCTGGTCCTTCTATAGCGTCTAATAATATCGCGTTATCCGTTACGTTTTTTGTCATAGGACCGGAGGTATCTAAGGTACTAGAAATAGGAACAATTCCTGTTCGGCTAACCAACCCAATGGTTGGCTTAACCCCAACCACAGCATTTTTACTCGATGGAGATAATATTGAACCCGAAGTTTCAGATCCCAAGGCGGCTACGGCATAATTTGCAGCAACTGCTACCCCACTGCCTGAACTTGAACCACCTGTCTCAAAAATTTTTCTTCCATAAGGATTTAGCGTTTGCCCGCCAATAGCACTATAACCCAACGGACAGCCTTCGCAAAAATAATACGCCCATTCGCTTAAGTTTACTTTTCCAAGAATCAGCGCCCCTTTTTTCTTGAGTTGACCTACCACAAAAGCGTCTTTTTCAGGGGTATGGTTTTCCAAAATTGCAGCACCCGCCGTAGTAGGCATATTGGAGGTATTAATATTGTCTTTCAAAAGTATGGGCATACCATAAATGGGGTGTGTTGCACTATCCCTTTCTTTATCTTTAATTCTTGCCTCCTTAATAACATCAGGGTTTAAGGCGAGAATAGCATGAAGCGTCGTTTCAGGGTTAGATTCAAAAAGACGAATCCTGTACAAATAAAAAGTAACCAATTCTTCATAAGATAAATTCCCCACAGAGACATGGCTTTGAATAGTGGGTATATCTTGTTCAAGAATAAAGGGTTTTAACGCTTCGTATTTTTGTTCTCCAAACCTATCCAGTTCTTTCTCGAAAGGAGACCAAAGAGCGTTTTTATCTAAAAATTTAGACTGAACCAACTTATAGCGCATTCTAGGATTTTCGTGGTCTGCGTTTTGATTGATTTCCTCAGTTTCATCATAGGGCTGCCAATACAGCTTAGAGGGCTGTGAGCATGATGCCAACATAAACAATGAAAGTAATAATGCTAATCTTGTCATAATTAATCTTTTTCGAACAAGGAATCTAAGAATTCTTTTGCATCAAAAGTCAATAAATCCTCAACACCTTCACCTACGCCAATATATTGTATGGGAACTTCTAACTCGTCTGAAATTCCAATGACCACTCCCCCTTTGGCAGTGCCGTCAAGTTTGGTCAAAATAAGTCCTGATACAGCAGTTGCTTCAGCAAATTGCTTTGCCTGAGCAAAGGCGTTTTGTCCTGTTCCTCCATCTAAAACAAGTAGTACTTCATGAGGTGCCTCGGGGATTATTTTTTGCACAACACGTTGAATTTTAGCTAATTCCTGCATAAGATTGGTGTTGTTATGTAAACGCCCTGCGGTGTCTATTAGTAGCACATTCATTTGTTCTTTTTTAGCCCGCTCTACCGCAGTATAGGCTACCGATGCAGGGTCACTTCCTTCTTGGAGCTCTACAAGTGGCACATCTACACGTTCAGACCACAAGCGCAATTGCGCTACGGCACCTGCTCTAAAAGTGTCAGCAGCAGCCAACATGACGCTTTTTCCTTCACTTTTATATCTATGCGCCAGTTTGCCAATGGAGGTCGTTTTTCCTGCGCCATTTACTCCTACTACCAATATGACTTGAAGTTCGTCAGTACTGATATTTTGTGAAGATTGAGATGCTGTTAATAGCGTTACCATCTCATCGTACAAGAGCTTGTCTAATTCGGATACATTGAGGTATTTTTCTTTAGAAACACGTTTCTCAAGTTGATCCATGATTTTTTGGGTGGTAGATACGCCTACATCCGACATCAACAGCACCTCTTCTAATTCCTCCAAAAGGTCTGCGTCAACGCTACTGCGCCCCAGCACCGCCTTTTTTAAGCGTTGCGTCCAAGCGCGCTTTGTGGCAGCTAACCCTGTCTGTAGTTGGTCCGAAGATTTGCTAAAGAATCCCATGTGATAAAGGTACGTTTTGGATATAAAAAAAGCCACAAAAAGTGGCTTTTATGTCATTTAATATGGATTAAATTACTTTTTCGCTAACCAATCGTTCACCAATTCTGGTTCTAAAATGGTTTCCACAAAAGTATATGCGCCCGACTTGTCGCTACGCACCATCTTGATGGCTTTGGTAAGACGCTTTGATTTCGTTTGTAAGGTTGCTACGGTTTTCTTTGCCATAATTACTTAATTTCTTTGTGAACCGTCATTCGCTTAAGAATCGGGTTAAATTTTTTAATTTCAATACGATCTGGCGTATTCTTTTTGTTTTTCGTCGTGATATAGCGCGACGTACCTGCAAGACCAGAGTCTTTATGCTCGGTGCATTCCAAAATAACCTGAACGCGATTTCCTTTTTTAGCCATGACGTGCCTTATTTAATTAGACCTTGAGCGCGTGCTTCTTTAATCACCGCTGAAAGCCCTTTTTTGTTAATCGTTTTTAACGCCGAAGTCGATAGTTTTAGGGTAATCCATTTGTCTTCCTCTACAAGATAGAAACGCTTCTTGATAAGGTTTGCGCCAAACTTGCGCTTTGTTTTGTTCATGGCATGCGATACGTTGTTTCCAACCATCGCTTTTTTGCCCGTTAATTCACATACTTTCGACATGACTTCTTTTTTAACAGGCTGCAAATTTAATCTTTTTAAGGGAGTTACAAAGAATATTTGTAAATTTATTGTATCAAATCTTAACCTGCTATCAAGCTCCCCAGAAAAACTTAGAAAAGAATACTAAATGGTTATTAGTAAAAACGGAAATGGGTCAATACTATTAACTATTAACTTCTTTACTAATAACTTAATCAAGTGTCTTGAGCAACATCTCCAATGCTTTATTCAATGTTTTTTGGAGGTTCCGCTCACGGTGTTTGCCAAAACAAAAGGTTTCTGAAAATTCCTGTTCTGGCGTAATTATCGCAATACAAACGGTTCCAATTTCGGCATCGGCATCGCCTATGGTTGGTCCAAAATTTCCTGTAGTAGCTACGGCAACATGAGCACCTGTTATGAGCAAAACTCCCCTCGCCATGGCTAGCGCAACAGGCTCGCTTACAACAGTATGCTTTGCAATAGTTTCTGCTGAAACACCCAAAATAGATTGTTTTAAATCCGTAGCATAACTTACCACCGAACCCTTAAAATAAGCGGAAGCACCTGCGTTTTTGGTAAACAAGGCTGCCAAAGCGCCACCTGTGCAGCTTTCAGCGGTAGCAAGCGTCCAATGTTTTGTCTTTAGGGCATTGCCAATTTGTAGTTCTATGGATTCTTCAGACTCAAATCCCGTAATATGATCACCGATAAGTGGGTAAAGCGCATCAAAAAAAGTATCTATTTCGTTGAGCAATTTGATTTCATCCGTTCCTTTAGCGGACAAACGTAAGCGAACACGCCCTAAATTGGGCAAATACGCCAATTTGATATGCTGTGGAAGTGACTGTTCCCAATCGGCAATTTTTTCAGCAATAATACTTTCCCCCAATCCGTAAGTCATCATGGTTTTATGCGCCAACGCAGGAAGCGGAAAGGTTTCTTTTATGCGTGGAATAAGCTGTTCAAGAACCAAGTACTTCATTTCAAACGGCACTCCGGGGAGCGATACAAAAACAGTGTTTTCCTTTTGCATCCACATGCCCATGGCAGTGCCATGGGGGTTGAATAGTTGCGTACATTTAGAGGGCAACATGGCTTGTAATCTGTTTAAATCATTGACAGGTGCCTTCACATACTTTTGAAATAATTCTTCAATATGCGCCATCACTTCGGGGTAAAACTTCAAAGTGTCATTAAAATATTCGCATAATGTATGTTTGGTGATATCGTCTTTGGTAGGTCCTAAACCGCCTGTCATGACCACCAAGTCCACGTTGTTTTGCGCTTCAGTAAACGCCTCGATTATGGCCGTTTTATTATCCGAGATAGAACGTATTTGGCATACTTCAACGCCAATTTTGTTAAGCGCTTTGCCAAGAAAAGCAGCATTAGTGTCCACAATTTGCCCAATAAGTATCTCATCGCCAATAGTTATGATATCTGCTCGCATCTATTTAACAATAACTGAAAAGGCTTTGTGCCCATCTAAAAACCCTTCCAAGGAATCATTTTTTGCAACAGGACCTACGCCAGCAGGCGTTCCCGTAAACAAAATGTCGCCAATTTTTAAGGTAAAATATTGGGATACATGCGCAATGATTTCGTCTATACTCCAAAGCATTAAACTTGTATTGGCTTCTTGCACAACGGAGCCGTTTTTGTGAAGTGAAAAAGAGATGCTTGTCAAGTCGCCAAAGGCTGATTTATCAAACCATTTTCCCACCACCGCCGAACCGTCAAATGCCTTTGCTTTTTCCCAAGGCAGTCCGCTAGTCTTAAGTTTTTGTTGCAGATCACGAGCAGTAAAATCAATACCTAAACCAATTTCGTTATAGTATTTATGTGCAAATTTGGATTGGATATGTTTTCCAATTCGGTTAATTCTAACCAAAACTTCCAGTTCGTGATGCACTTCGTTGGAAAATTCAGGAATAAAAAACGGAAGGTTAGATTGCGCAATGGCGGTATCGGGCTTCATAAAAATCACAGGCTCATCGGGACGGGTATTATCCAACTCGTCTATATGTGCTGCATAATTTCTCCCGACGCAAATAATTTTCATAAACTGGTGTTCAGGGTTTCCAATCTTATGGCAGTTAATACTTTCTTAGTGTACAATGGAAAATCAGCGTCTAACAACCAACTGAAATACCCCGGTTCGCGCTGTAATACATCAACTACTTTTTTGCCTTTATGCTTTCCAAAGCTAAACGATGGGTCGCCATCGTCATCAAATAGAATAAACCCTGCAAAGTCAACACTTTTACGCCTTGTTGAGAAAGCACTTAGCTTAGCGATATCGTTTTCAAGCGTGTCATATTTTTCAATTTGTGCTTTCAACACCTCGTATGTTGCCGTGGTATCAGCCTCTGCGCTGTGCGCATTTTCCAAGTTTTTACCACAATAAAATGCATAGGCTGCGCTTAAATTTCGCTTTTCCATTTTGTGAAAAATAGTTTGCACGTCAACAGTCAAATGCTTTTTAAAATCCACATCAATTCCCGCGCGAAGCATTTCCTCTGCCAATAGTGGAATATCAAATCGGTCAGAATTAAATCCTGCCAAATCGGAGCCTTTAATCATGTCATACACCTGCTTGCTTAATTGCTTAAACGTAGGTTCATTAGCAACTTTTTCGTCAGTAATGCCGTGTACGGCTGTGGTTTGTGGTGGAATGGGCATTTCGGGATTTACCAACCATGTTTTTCCTTCTTTATTTCCGTTTGGAAAAACCTTTAAAATGGATATTTCTACAATGCGATCTTTTGCCACATTCACTCCTGTGGTTTCTAAATCGAAAAAACAAATCGGACGAGTTAATGAAAGTTCCATAGTTATAACGTTTGAGTATCGTCCCAATTTTCGATGCGTTCTTTGAGGCGCAGCAAAAACATCCCGCCCATGGCACCATTTATAATGCGGTGGTCGTAGCTATGTGATACCACCATTTGTTGGCGCACGGCAATCACATCGCCATGTTCGGTTTCCAAAACAGCTGGTACTTTTCGAATGGCACCAAGGGCAAGAATTGCCACTTGCGGTTGATTGATAATGGGTGTCCCGGTCAAACTACCAAACATTCCAACGTTGGTTATGGTATATGTCCCTCCTTGTACATCGTCGGGATTTAGTGCATTGTTTCTGGCATTCGAAGCCAATTCATGTACTTTTTTTGCAAGACCAACAAGATTGAGTGAATCGGCTTGCTTGATTACGGGAACGATTAGATTTCCATCAGGTAACGCTGTAGCCATCCCCAAATTAATGTCTTTTTTCTTGATAATATTCGTGCCTTCTAAAGAGCTATTGAGCAGAGGAAACTCGGGTAAAATTTGTGCGATAAGCTGAAAAAATATGGGAGTAAATGTGAGTTTCACACCATGATGCTGCACAAAATCTTGCTTTACTTTTTCACGCCATTTCCACAGTTTGGTCACATCGATTTCAATAAAAGACTGTACATGAGCCGATGTTTGCAGGCTTCGCGTCATATGTTCTGAAATCATCTGCTCCATCCGTGTCATGGGAATTATGGCATCCTCTATGCCTCTAGAAATTGGCGGTGCGGCAGTTGGTGTTTTAACCACAGGTGGCGTTTGTATTTGCGGTGTTTTTCTGTTTTGTACATAAGCCAAAATATCCCTTTTGGTAACCCTTCCGTCTTTTCCTGTACCAGGAACAGCTGCCAGCTCAGTTTCTGAGATATTTTCTTGCTTAGCGATGTTTTTTACAAGCGGCGAGTAAAAACGAGCATCATCCGTTGTGGATTGCGTCACAGAAGTTACCAATTCTTGCGCTTGCTGCATATAGCTTTCTGCGGATTCGGTTGCAACCTCGGAGGCTGGAGTTTCTACGGGAGCCGTTGTTTCGGTAACAGCTTCTTGTGAAATGACTTCATCTGTTTCGATAAGTGCCAGGGGGGCATCAACAGCAACAACAGCATTTACAGGGTGTAAAATTTCTTTGATTACGCCGTTATACTCACTTGCTACCTCAGAATCTACCTTATCTGTAGCAACCTCAACAACGGCTTCGTCAGCAGCGACAGTATCGCCTTCTTTTTTTAACCATTGCGTTATGGTAGCTTCAGAAACACTCTCACCCATGGTGGGTAATACAAGCTGATAAATGGGCATTCCAATTTTTTTTCAAAAGTACGAATAAATCACGGCTTGCGCTACGACATCACAAGCACTTCTCCCTTGGCATTACTAGAATTACTTCCCACGGCGTGACTTTTGTCTGAGCTTAAAAATTTATACGAAAACGCATTGCCGTATCTATTCATAAAAAAAATACTTTGCTTAAACGAAATAGTGTTTGGGTCAAAAATGAGTTCAGTACCCGTGCTTTTGAATGCTTCTAAATCATCGCAATGATTGGTATGCATAAAAGGAATGTTTTTATTAACCCCGATTTCAATATTCAATTCGTTGGAAATCAACCAATAGCAACTGGGCTGCCTTTTCTTTTTTACTGAACGAGTGCCTCTTAAACGCTTAAGGAAACTGAAGGCATTTGTGGCGAGTTTGATCCAAATTTTTACCAATTTGGAAACCTTAAAATGTTTGGTGTAAAAGTAGTATAATGCCTCTCTAAACCTTTTTTGATAAGCAAAATCTTTAGGGGTGCTTTCCCCTTTAAAGTGAATTATAGTAATAGTAGGATTGTAATAATTTGATCTTCCCAATTGTAACGAACGAAAGCTCAAGTCGTCATCCTCACAGTACATAAAACATTCTTCATCAAAGCCGTTAAGCGCACGATAGTGCGTTGTTTTCATCATCATAAAAGCACCTACCAAAACATCGGTTTCTCCTGCTTGATTTGTAGGTAATTTTAAGTTGTAATAGGTTCCAAAGAGCTTAGGAAAGACTTTATATAATCCTGATACTTTGGTAAATGCCACCCAAGGAGTAGGCACACCTCGTTTGGATTCTTTTAAAAAACGTCCAGAGCCATCGATGAGTTTTGGTCCCATGATGGCAAATTGTTGGTTTTTATCCATAAAATCCAACGCTTTACTAAACGTATCTTCCGCAACAACCGTATCTGGATTCAGAATACATACATACTCTCCTTTAGCCTTAGAAACTCCTATGTTGTTTCCTTTTGGAAATCCTAAATTCTCATTGTTCACAACAAGTTTTACCTGTGGAAATTGAGCCTTAATCCAAGGTACACTACCATCTACAGAAGCATTGTCAACAACTATAATTTCAGCATCCAAATCTTTTGTAGCTGCAACAACACTCTGTAAACATAGGTCAACAAAATACTTTACATTAAAGTTTAGAATGACTACCGATAACTTCATGTGCTAGCTTTTCATGGAAGTTTCAAAAGGAATACGTTGGCTAATGCTGCGTCCAAGTGTAAGTTCATCGGCATATTCGAGTTCATCTCCCACGCCAATGCCTCTTGAAATGGCAGAAAATGTTAACGGAAAAGGACTCAATTTTTTGAAGATGTAGTAGTTTGTAGTATCGCCTTCCATAGTGCTCCCAAGGGCAAAGATGATTTCTTTTATGCTTCCCTCTTTAACGCGATTGACCAACGCATCAATGGTAAGCTTGTCTGGTCCAATCCCTTCCATAGGTGAAATCTTACCCCCCAACACATGGTAACGTCCTTTAAACTGTCCTGTTGCCTCTATTGCCATCACGTCTCGCACATCTTCCACCACACAAATGATACTTTCGTCACGAAGGGGATTGACGCAAATACTGCATATTTCAGCATCTGAAATATTGTGGCATGTAGAACAATAACGTATTTCTTGGCGTAATGTTGCAATGGCTGTAGAAAGTCTTTCGCTATAATCTTTGGGTTGGCGCAACAGGTGCAGCACCAATCGAAGAGCAGACCGCCGACCAATACCTGGGAGTTGCGCAATTTCATCTACCGCTTTTTGCACTAAAGACGACGGAAAATCCATGCTCAAAAATACACTATTTCACCAAAAGCCACACCAACACTATATTTACCAAAAAAATAAATGTCCGTTCAATCGCTAGGACTTTGCTTGTTGGTTTATTTTGGGGTGCTGTATGGCATTTCAAGAGTAGTGAGTAAAAACAATAGCAATGCCACTTTTTTTTCAGCTAACAAAAATGCTCCGTGGTATTTGGTTGCCTTTGGCATGATTGGTGCCTCGCTATCCGGACTTACATTTGTATCCGTGCCTGGTTGGGTGGCAAGTACTCAACTTGGATATGTACAAATGGTACTGGGCTACGCACTTGGCTATTTGTTTATTGGAACAATTCTATTGCCGTTGTACTACAAATGGAATGTGGTTAGTATTTACAGTTATTTACGGTATCGATTTGGGGTAAAGACTCATAAAACAGGAGCTTCTTTTTTTATTTTGTCAAGGCTCACGGGAACAAGTTTTAGGTTGTTTCTTGTGCTAAAAGTACTGCATTGGATAGCTTTAGATGCGCTTGATATTCCGTTTTGGATAAGTGCTGCTGTAGCCATTTTTGGTATTTGGCTTTACACCCAAAAAACAGGGATTAAAACCATTATTTATACAGATATAGCACAAACTATTTTTATGCTAATCGCACTATGTGTTGGCGTTTATGTATTGGTTGAGGCATTGCAATTGGACGCAGCATCGTGGTGGACGTGGTGGCAGGCACAGCCTACCACCCAGGTATTTTTTTGGGACGACTGGAATAGTGGGCAGCACTTTATAAAGCAGTTTTTGGCAGGTGCACTCATCTCGTTTACCATGACAGGACTAGACCAAGAAATGATGCAAAAAAACTTGAGTTGTCGTTCACTGCGTGACTCGCAAAAAAACATGTTTTGGTTTACCATTACTATGTGTTTAATCACATTATTTTTTTTGGTACTCGGGGTGTTGCTCACCGCCTATGCGCAAGCCAACGGAATCTCAGGTGTTGGCGACAGTCTATTTCCTGTAGTTGCCACGCAATCAGGTTTGGGAAAACTATTTGCATATACTTTTGTGTTTGGGCTTACAGCAGCAGCATTTAGTAGCGCAGATGGCTCCATGACATCATTGGCAACAAGTGCTAGCATTGATTTATGGGAAATTCAAGAAGGTGAGAAAGGTATTCGGCAACGTAAAGTTATGCATTTAGCGGTGGCGGTGGCGCTTTGGTGCTTTATAGTGGTTTTCTATTATTTGATAAAGGACGAAAGTGTCATTGCACAATTGCTGCTTTTTGCAGGTTATACCTACGGACCTTTGCTGGGGCTTTTTCTTTTGGGTATTTTTTCCAAACATGGAATCCGAGATCGCTATGCGCCTTTGATATGTATTGCAACGCCAATGCTGACCTACGGCATAGCAACGTTGTGCAAATCACATTTTGGATTTGATTTTGGCTTTTTTGTATTAGCACTTAATGGTGCGCTTTCGGCACTATTTCTTTGGCTTTCAGGAGTTGGACTACCAATGTATCAAGGCACTTCCCCAAGTGAATCCGCTACCAAAGGCAGCTAATAAAACTGTATCATATGGTTTGATTTTACCTTCTCCCCACGCCTCAGATAGCGCAATGGGAATAGAAGCAGCCGTGGTATTTCCATAACGCATGATATTGTTATACACCTGGTCATCGCGAAGGTGAAACTTTTTTTGCACAAATTGTGCAATGCGTAAATTAGCTTGGTGTGGTATAAACAAATCAATATCAGAATTGGTTTTTCCATTTTTCTGCAAGGCTTCCAGGATAACTTCACTAAAGCGTACCACGGCATTTTTAAATACCAGTTGTCCATTCATATACGGGTGATAGCGCATATCGTCTTCATCATAATCAGAAACAATTTCAGGAATCCAGCGTTTGGTACTGGGACCAATAATGGCGAGTTCCTCTGCATACTTGCCTTCCGAATATAAATGTGTGGACTGAATACCCTTAGTGGTATCTTCTTCACGAGTGAGCACAGCCGCCCCAGCTCCATCGCCAAAAATAACCGAAACGGTACGCCCGCGAGTGGTGAAATCCATGCCGCCAGAATGGTACTCTGAACCTACCAACAGCACGTTTTTGTACATCCCTGTTTTAATAAATTGGTCAGCAACTGAAAGTCCATAAATAAAACCCGAACACTGATTTCGAATATCTAGTGCGGGACAAGTTCCCATACCCATAAGGTCTTGCAGTAGTACGCCAGAGCCCGGAAAGTACAAATCGGGACTAAGCGTAGCAAAGATGACAAGATCAATATCATCCTTACTAATCTCTGCGCGTTTTAGCGCCATTTCGGCAGCTTTGACACCCATAGTTGCTGTGCCCTCGCCCGAGTCTTTTTGTATCACCCGACGTTCTTTGATTCCGGTGCGTTCCGTAATCCATTCATCGTTAGTATCCATAAGTTTAGACAAATCGTCATTTGTGACAACATTTTCTGGCACATAGTGTCCAAGACCTGCAATTCGAGAGTTATACATATTTAATGAAATTGAAAACACAATAAACGAAATATATTTGGTAGTAAAAAAAAGAAGGTGCAACAACCACGATGCACCTTCAAACAACTTAACCAAAATTAAACAAACCAATAGAAGGAGTGTCTGTAATCAATAGAGTCTCATAGCAATTTTCTCCGCAACAATTCTGTTGATTGATTACTCCACAAATATAAAAATGTTTAACAAAAAAACAAATTATTTAAACAAAAAAATTACGCCATCATGTCAGCCCGTTGATTTTGGTACTTTTTTTGGGTTAAATAGAAAAAATAAAAACTTATGGCTACAGGTAAAATTAATGTTGCAGTTGAAAATATTTTTCCACTAATTAAAAAATTTCTTTATAGCGATCATGAAATTTTCTTACGCGAATTGGTTTCAAATGCCACAGACGCTACACTTAAACTAAAACACCTTACCAATATTGGTGAGGCAAACGTGGAATACGGCAATCCACAAATAGAAATCAAGGTTGATAAAGACAAACGAACGCTTCACGTTATTGATCAAGGCTTAGGAATGACCGCCGAAGAAGTGAATAAATACATCAATGAGGTGGCTTTCTCAGGAGCTGAGGAATTTATAAATCAATACAAAGACAGCGCAAAAGACAGTGGCATTATTGGGCACTTTGGGCTTGGGTTTTACTCTGCGTTTATGGTTTCAGAAAAAGTTGAAATCATAACCAAATCGCACAAAGATGAACCCGCAGCACATTGGACGTGCGACGGCTCACCTGAATACACCCTTGTGGAACACGACAAAGCAGAACGGGGGACGGAGATTATTTTGCATATCGACAGTGAGTCAGATGAATTTTTGGAAGAAGCTCGTATTCGTGAACTGCTTACCAAATACAACAAATTCATGCCCATACCTATCAAGTTTGGCTCACGTGAAGAAACTCACGATGAGGGCGAAGGGGACGATAAAAAAGAGGTTAAGGTAACAGTAGATAACATCATCAACAACCCAACCCCAGCATGGACTAAAAAGCCAAACGAGTTAAAAGACCAGGACTACACGTCGTTTTACCGTGAGTTGTATCCCATGCAGTTTGAGGAGCCTTTGTTTCACATTCACCTCAATGTAGATTATCCGTTTGCGCTGACGGGAATTTTGTATTTCCCCAAGCTCAACAACGACCTCAACATACAAAAAGACCGCATCCAACTGTATCAAAATCAAGTATTTGTAACAGATAACGTGGAAGGTATTGTGCCTGAATTTTTGACCATGTTGCGCGGTGTAATTGACTCGCCAGATATTCCACTAAACGTATCTAGGAGTTACCTTCAAGCAGACGGTGCGGTGAAAAAAATTAGCAATTACATCACCAAAAAAGTAGCCGATAAATTGCAATCCATCTTTAAAAACGAGCGTGAAAACTTGGAACAAAAGTGGAACGATATTAAGGTAGTAATTGAATATGGTATGCTTTCCGAAGAAAAGTTCTACGATAAGGCAAAAAAGTTTAACATCTTCCCTACCACCGACGGAACATACCTGACATTGGACGAGTTAAAAGAACAAACCAAAGAGGCGCAAACTGACAAAGACGGAAAACTGATTCAGCTCTATGCTGCTAATGTAGAAGAACAACACGCTTATATTCAGGCAGCAAAAGACAAAGGCTACACGGTGTTGTTGCTCGATTCGCCTATTGTAGGGCACTTGTTGCAAAAATTAGAGCAAGAAGACGATAAACTCGGTTTTGTTCGCGTAGATGCTGATCATATAGATAAGCTTATTACCAAGGACGAACCGCAACTTTCTAAACTTAGCGATGAGCAAAAAGAAACACTCAAACCGCTTATTGAAGACGTTGTGCCAAAAGAGCAATACACGGTACAATTGGAAGCCATGGACAGCGAAGCCGCACCATTTATGATTACGCAACCCGAGTTTATGCGTCGCATGAAAGAGATGCAGCAAACGGGCGGTGGCGGTATGTTTGGCGGTGGTTTTCCAGATATGTATCAATTGGTAGTCAATGTAAATCACCCATTGGTATCGCAAATTTTGGAAACCAAAACCAAAAAGAAACAAGAGCGTCTGATAAAGCAATCGCTAGATTTGGCGCGTTTGTCGCAGTCACTTCTAAAAGGCGAAGAGCTTACTGCTTTTATCAAGCGGAGTTTTGAGATGATAAAATAAAACCTTTGGGCACTGCGAGTATCGAAGTGCCCTTCGGCTTTGCTCAGAAGATTAAATTAAAATCCCTCACTGTTACAGTTGAGGGATTTTTAATACTTTAGGGGTAACCAAATGATATCCATGAAATTTGAAAAAACCCCGATTAATACATTAAAACGAGGTGCAAAAAAAGCTTCGTATGACAAAGAGGTGGTGTATGGCATTTTAGACGCTACCGAAATCTGTCATATTGCATTTACACACAACGGAAAAGCCTTTGTTCAGCCCATAAATTTTGGGCGTTTTGAGAACAAAATCTACCTACACGGCGCTTACTCAAACCGTATGACATCTAAACTTATCGCAACAAAAGAAGTGTGCTTAAATGTTACGATTTTAGATGCAATGAAGCTGACACGTTCTGCGTTTCATCATTCGGTAAATTACCGTTCTGCAGTAGTTTTTGGTCGAGTAAAAGAACTTATTTCAGATGAGGACAAGCTGCATGGATTGAAATGTATTATCAATCATTTTGTACCCAACAGATGGGAGCATTGCAGACCGCCAAATCAAGGTGAACTTAAAGCAACGCGTGTGTTGGAAATTAGTATAGAAACGGCTTCTGCTAAAATTGCCGATACGCCGCCCTCGGACAACAAGGCCGATTTGGAATTGGACTATTGGGCTGGAACCATTCCCGTAAAAACCATTTGTGAATACCCCAAACCTGATATGCATATGAAAAAAGATGTTAAAATTCCCAAACATATTCTGGATTTTTATGCCAACAAGAAGTGATAAACTATTATTCTCTAAAATTCCCTAATTTTATAAAAACCTTACACCATGCTATTTTTCTGGCGCACCCTGCTTTCGTTTTGGCGCGACCCTGCCTATCGCGCGTTGATTTTTGCAACCAACTTTTTTTTGGCAATCGGCACAGTTGCCTACCGTCTTATTGAGGGTTGGTCGTGGTTAGATTCGCTTTATTTTTCCGTCATTACCCTTACCACCATTGGTTATGGCGATTTTTCACCCCAAACCGATTTGGGCAAACTTTTCACCATGGCGTATATCATTGTGGGCGTGGCGTTGATTTTGGGGTTTGTAAACACCTTGTTTTTACATTATAAAGAGGAAACCATCAAAAAGCGAAACAATAAAAAGCAATCTGAATAATGTCCTTGCTTTTTGATGTTTTTGAGCCCAAACTGCCCGACGCATCAATACGGTATTATCCAAATTTTTTATCAAAAGATATTGCAGATGCATATTTTTTAGAGTTGCAGGATACTATCGCATGGCAAAACGATCCGATTACTCTTTTTGGTAAAACCTACCCACAACCACGCATGACTTCGTTGCATGGACACACTACTGCCCCTTACGGCTACTCAGGAATTGTGATGCAACCAAAACCGATGACCCAATCGCTGTTAGAAATCGAAGCAAAAATTAAATCCTATTGCGCTGAAAATTTTACCACCGTTCTGCTCAATTTATACCGGACAGGAAAAGACAGCAACGGTTGGCACGCCGACGACGAGCCAGAATTAGGCACAAATCCTGTGATTGCTTCAGTGAGTTTGGGTGCAGAACGCTATTTTCACCTCAAGCACAAACACGATAAAACCCAAAGGTTGAAGTTTGCCCTTTCTCATGGGAGTTTACTACTTATGGAAGGGACTACACAACACTTTTGGAAGCATCAAATTGCCAAAACTGCCAGAGCAGTTGACCCACGCATTAACCTAACTTTCAGAAAAGTGCTTACAGCGCATTGAGCTTTTCAATGAGTGCATTGCCTTTTTCGGCAAGCTCATCTTGAATCGCGCGAAAATGCGCCTTTTTGTTCTCAATGTCTTTTTGGTAAATTTTTGCGCTAAAGGTATCATAAGCGGTTATGGCTTCGTCAACAATAGCCGCCGAAGGTTTTTTGTCGGCGTCGGGATTGGCTTTTTCCCAATCCAACGTCATTTCAATAATTTCTCCCAACACATGGTTGATGTCTTTTTTTAAATCGCGAATCGTTGCCATAGGATTTTTTAGTTAGGTCCCGAAAACTGTACATAGTTTCTGGGGGTTTCATACAAAGTTATGGATAAATCGTTTTTCTTGTCAATATGTGGTCTTAACTTCTCCCAAATTACCACCGAAATATTTTCTGCAGTAGGAATAAGCGACGCAAATTCAGGCACTTGCTCGTTTAGGTTTTTGTGGTCAAATGCATCTTCTATGTGGGTTTTAATCAAGTCTTTTAGCACTTTCATATCCATCACATAACCTGTTTCTGGGTCAATTTCTCCTGTAACTGACACGATGAGTTCGTAGTTGTGCCCGTGAAAATACGGGTTGTTGCATTTGTCAAAAACAGCTTCGTTTTGGGCGTCGCTCCAGTCTTTTCTGTATAGCCGATGCGCTGCGTTAAAGTGTGCCTTTCGGCTCACAGTCACTTTATTCATAGCAATTTTATTTTTTCATAGAATTGCTCAAAGATAATGATAAACCACGCGGTATACTTTTCGGGGTGTATGTGAATGTCGTCACGAACGGCATCAACATGCATCCATTTCCAATCGGCTACTTCTTCAGGGTTGATATTGGGTTCGTCGTTATATTGCCCAATCATGATGTGATCTAGCTCATGTTCAGTAAGTCCGTTGTCAAAAGGGGCTTTGTAAATAAAAGAGGTTACTTCGCGTAGTTCAGCAACAAATCCCATTTCCTCTCGCAATCTGCGCTGACCAGCAGCGATATTACTTTCGCCATTGCGCTGATGACTGCAGCAGGTATTGGTCCACAAACCCGGCGAATGGTATTTGTGCAAAGCACGTTGTTGCAACATAAGTTCACCTTTGTAGTTAAGGATAAAAACCGAAAATGCACGATGCAATACTCCCTTTTCGTGAGCCTCCATTTTGGGCATCAACCCTATCGGATTGTCCTGCTTATCAACTAAAATAACCTGTTCCTCCATATCGGACTTAAAAATACAAAAAATGACGTGGTACGGCGTCTTTTTACGAAATCAACGTATTTTTGCGCACATGAGTTTTCTCGAAGAAATTTCCCGACGCCGCACATTTGGTATTATCTCCCACCCCGATGCTGGTAAAACAACGCTAACCGAAAAGCTTCTGCTCTTTGGTGGTGCTATTCAAGAGGCAGGTGCCGTAAAGTCAAACAAAATTAAAAAATCAGCAACAAGTGACTTTATGGAAATAGAACGTCAGCGCGGAATTTCTGTAGCTACGTCTGTGCTTGCATTTTTATATAAAAACAAAAAAATCAATATTCTAGATACGCCCGGTCACAAGGATTTTGCCGAAGACACCTATCGCACACTTACTGCCGTAGATAGTGTTATTGTAGTTATTGATGTAGCAAAAGGCGTAGAGGAGCAAACCGAAAAATTGGTGTCGGTTTGCCGTATGCGAAACATTCCTATCATTGTGTTTATCAACAAATTAGACCGTGAAGGAAAAGATGCTTTTGACCTGTTAGACGAGGTAGAACAAAAATTAGGACTTACCACCGTACCCATGAGTTTTCCCATAGGCATGGGCTACGATTTTCAAGGCATTTACAATTTGTGGAATAACAATATTCGTCTATTTGATAGCGAAAGTAAAACCACTATCAGCAACAGTAGCGTCATCGAAAGCTTAGACGATGATGCCCTCAAAAACGCCATAGGTAGTGCTGCAAAAGCCACGCTTGAAGAGGAATTGGAATTGGTGCGTGAAGTATATCCTAACTTTGACAGAGATGCTTATTTGAACGGGCAGCAACATCCCGTATTTTTTGGTTCTGCGCTAAACAATTTTGGGGTACAAGAATTGTTAGATTGCTTTGTGGACATTGCGCCACCACCCCAACCCAAAAACAGTGAGGAACGTACCATAGCGCCCAATGAAGAAGCTTTTTCGGGTTTTGTGTTCAAAATCCACGCTAATATGGATCCCAAACACCGCGATAGATTGGCGTTTGTGAAAATCGTTTCCGGAACCTTTGTACGAAATGTGCCTTACCTTCATGTACGTTACAATAAAAAGCTAAAGTTTAGTAGTCCAAATGCGTTTTTTGCGGACAAAAAAGAAATTGTAGACATCTCATATCCTGGTGATATCGTGGGTCTACATGATACCGGAAATTTTAAAATTGGCGACACACTCACTTCTGGCGAACAGGTACATTTTAAAGGTATTCCGAGTTTTTCACCCGAGCATTTTAGATACATTAACAATGCTGACCCCATGAAAGCCAAACAACTTAACAAAGGCATAGACCAACTTATGGACGAAGGCGTTGCCCAGTTGTTTACCCTTGAGCTAAATGGACGTAAAGTAGTGGGGACTGTAGGTGCACTTCAGTTTGATGTGATTCAGTATCGCTTAGAGCACGAATATGGTGCAAGCTGCTCCTACGAAAACCTAAACGTACACAAAGCCTGTTGGGTAGCAGTCAACGAAAGTGGTGATGCAGATTTTGCAGACTTTAAACAAACCAAATCCAAGTTTTTGGCGCGTGACAAACAGGGACAATTGGTGTTTTTAGCAGATTCCGCCTTTACCCTACAAATGACCCAAAGCAAATATCCAGGTGTTGCTTTTCATGCTACTTCGGAGTTTTAATCACAACTAATAAAAAACCCCGCTTTTCAGCGGGGTTTTGTTTTTTATGCTTCGCCGGTTGGACCAAAATTAAGCGGTATGGGCGGTTGCTCATAGTCGTTAATTTCGCCGTGGGCAGCTTCAAAGCGTTGTACATTTTCGCCTAAGGCCTTTAAAAATCGCTTGGCGTGCTGTGGCGTAAGTATGATACGTGATCGCACTTTTGCTTTTGGCGCGCCAGGCATGATATTAATAAAATCTACTACAAACTCAGAAGCCGAATGGTTAATAATCGCCAAATTAGAGTACGTACCTTGTGCCGTTTCCGGATCAAGCTCGATATTGATACTCCCGTCTTTTTTTGCCTTATCACTCATTATACATCAGCACTTAAAGATTTTTCAGCGATTAACGCTTCATATTCGTCCGTGTAGCCCACAATAATATCGTTAAAGGCACGGTTACCCGTACCCGCTGGAATCTTATGACCTACAATAACGTTTTCTTTCAGTCCTTCAAGGGTATCTATTTTACCTGCAACAGCGGCTTCGTTAAGTACCTTAGTGGTTTCTTGGAACGACGCTGCCGAAATAAACGACTTGGTCTGTAGCGATGCTCTTGTAATTCCTTGTAGAATTGGCGTTGCAGTAGCGTTTACAGCATCGCGGGCTTCTACTAGGTTTTTGTCTTCGCGTTTTAGTAAAGAGTTTTCGTCACGTAATTGACGTGCTGTAATAATTTGACCTGCTTTAAGGTTTTCAGAATCGCCAGCATCCAACACCACTTTTTGACCAAATAGCGCGTCGTTTTCTTCGATGAAATCCATTTTGTGCACCAATTGTCCTTCTAGGAAGGTAGTATCACCCGAATCTTGAATTTGAACCTTACGCATCATCTGGCGCACTACAACTTCAAAGTGCTTGTCGTTGATTTTCACCCCTTGTAAACGATATACTTCTTGTACTTCGTTAACCAAATACTGTTGTACAGCAGCAGGTCCTTTAATAGATAAAATATCATTAGGCGTTATGGCACCATCCGAAAGTGGCATACCTGCCTTTACAAAGTCATTTTCTTGAACCAAAATTTGATTCGAAAGCTTGACAAGATATTTCTTTATTTGACCTGTTCGTGATTCAACAATAATCTCACGGTTTCCACGCTTGATTTTACCAAAGGTTACCACTCCATCAATTTCAGAAACTACAGCAGGGTTAGACGGATTACGCGCCTCGAAAAGCTCCGTAACTCGTGGCAGACCTCCTGTAATATCTCCAGATTTTGCAGACTTACGAGGAATTTTCACTAAAATTTTACCATTCTCTATTTTCTCACCATCGTTTACCATAAGGTGAGCGCCTACAGGTAAGTTGTACGATTGTAACGTTTTACCTTTAGCATCCTTAATCAATAAGGTAGGAATGATTTTTTTGTTTCTTGATTCCGAAATAACCTTCTCTTGGAAACCTGTTTGTTCATCAATTTCTACTTGGTAGGTAACACCTTGCTCAATGTTTTCATATCCTATAGAGCCTGTAAATTCAGAAATAATCACCCCATTATAAGGATCCCATTGACAAATCACATCTCCTTTTTTGATTGTTTGCCCATCTTTTACAAAAACAAACGATCCATAAGGAATGTTGTTGGTACTGAGAACAATACCTGTGTTTTTATCCACAACCTTGATTTCAGAGGTGCGTGAAATTACAATCTTAGCAGGATTTCCATCGTTATCTTTTCCATCAACAGTTTTGAGTTCTTCAATTTCTACAACTCCATCAAAACGAGCAATGAGTTTGTTTTCCTCGGAAATGTTGCCAGCAATACCCCCTACGTGGAACGTACGAAGTGTAAGCTGTGTCCCAGGCTCTCCAATCGACTGTGCAGCAATAACACCCACAGATTCACCCATTTGCACCATTTTACCTGTTGCAAGGTTGCGCCCATAACATTTGGCACAAATTCCTTTTTTCGCCTCACAGGTTAGTGGTGAGCGAACCTCAACACTTTCAATGGGAGATGCTTCGATAGCCTTAACATGAGCATCTAAAATTTCCTCCCCTGCAGTAACAAGAACATCACCCGAAAGTGGGTTAATAATATCGTGCAAAGCTACACGCCCAAGAATACGATCTCCAAGAGATTCAACGATTTCTTCGTTTTTCTTTAATGCAGAAACCGTAAGTCCGCGAAGTGTACCACAATCGTCTTCATTTACGATTACGTCTTGTGCCACATCGTGCAAGCGACGTGTTAAGTATCCTGCATCGGCAGTTTTAAGTGCTGTATCGGCAAGACCTTTACGTGCACCGTGGGTAGAAATAAAGTACTCCAAAATCGAAAGTCCTTCTTTAAAATTGGATAGAATCGGGTTTTCGATAATTTCTCCTCCACCAGAGTTCGATTTTTTAGGCTTCGCCATCAGTCCACGCATACCCGTAAGCTGACGAATTTGCTCTTTAGAACCACGAGCTCCCGAATCCAACATCATATATACCGAGTTAAATCCTTGCTGATCTTCGCTAATGCGCTTCATGGCAAGCTCGGTAAGTGTTGCATTGGTAGATGTCCAAATATCAATTACCTGATTGTAACGCTCATTATTGGTGATAAGACCCATGTTGTAGTTCGCAATAATGCCATCTACTTGTTCATTGGCCTCATCAATCAATACTGTTTTTTCTTTTGGGATAATAATATCACCCAAACTAAACGACAGCCCTCCTTTGAATGCAAACGAGAAGCCCATATCCTTAATTTTATCAAGGAATTCAGCCGTCTCAGGAACGCTTGTCACCTTAAGAATATTACCAATAATTCCACGAAGGGATTTTTTAGTTAATACTTCGTTGATATAACCAGCTTGTTCGGGCACATGTTGGTTGAATAATATTCTACCTACAGTTGTGTCGATAATTTGATACACCAACTCACCAGCATCGTTAAAGTCTTTTGCGCGGATTTTAACCATTGCATTAAGGTTAACTTTACCTTCGTTAAAGGCAATATTTACCTCATCAGCGCTATAGAAAGTTAAGCCTTCTCCTTTAACCTTATGGTCTTTAGTAGACTTACGTGCTTTGGTCATATAATACAATCCAAGTACCATGTCTTGAGAGGGTACTGTGATTGGCGAACCGTTGGCTGGGTTAAGAATGTTATGCGATGCCAACATTAATAACTGCGCTTCAAGAATTGCCTCTGGACCTAGTGGTAAGTGTACTGCCATTTGGTCGCCATCAAAGTCGGCGTTAAATGCGGTACACGCCAGTGGGTGTAACTGAATCGCTTTTCCTTCAATCAGTTTTGGCTGGAAAGCTTGAATACCCAAGCGGTGAAGCGTGGGGGCGCGGTTCAATAGTACAGGATGCCCTTTAAGGACATTTTCTAAAATATCCCATACCACAGGCTCACGCTTATCAATAATTTTCTTTGCAGATTTTACCGTTTTTACAATGCCGCGCTCAATAAGTTTGCGAATGATAAACGGCTTATACAATTCGGCAGCCATATTCTTTGGCAAACCACACTCATAAAGTTTAAGCTCGGGTCCAACTACAATTACCGAACGCGCAGAGTAATCAACACGTTTACCAAGTAAGTTTTGACGGAAACGTCCTTGCTTTCCTTTGAGCGAGTCTGAAAGTGATTTTAGCGGACGGTTTGCATCTGTTTTTACCGCAGAAGACTTACGTGTGTTATCAAACAACGAATCTACAGACTCTTGCAGCATACGCTTTTCGTTTCGCAAAATCACCTCTGGTGCTTTAATCTCTAACAAACGCTTTAAACGATTGTTACGGATAATGACACGACGATATAAGTCGTTCAAATCAGAAGTGGCAAAACGACCACCATCTAGTGGTACCAACGGGCGTAATTCTGGTGGAATCACAGGTACTACCTTCATAATCATCCACTCTGGACGGTTTTCGCGGTTTTTGTTTGCATCACGGAACGCCTCAACAACTTGAAGGCGCTTTAGCGCTTCTGTTTTACGTTGCTTTGAAGTTTCGTTGTTGGCTTTATCGCGCAACTGATACGAAAGTTCATCTAAATCAATGCGATTCAAAATTTCAATCAAACACTCCGCACCCATTTTTGCAATAAACTTATTTGGGTCACTATCTTCCAAATATTGGTTGTCTTGCGGAAGTTTTTCCAGGATGTTTAGGTACTCTTCCTCGGTCAAGAAATCCATTTTTTGAACAGGTTCTCCTTCTTCGTTGGTCGCAATACCTGGTTGAATAACTACGTATCTTTCGTAGTAAATAATCATATCCAACTTCTTGGACGGAAGTCCAAGCAAGTAGCCAATTTTGTTAGGCAGTGAGCGGAAGTACCAAATGTGTGCCACAGGCACCACTAAGCTGATGTGTCCAACACGGTCGCGGCGTACCTTTTTCTCTGTTACTTCTACCCCACAGCGGTCACAAACAATTCCTTTGTATCGAATACGCTTATATTTTCCACAAGCACATTCAAAATCCTTTACAGGACCAAAAATACGCTCACAAAACAAACCGTCACGCTCTGGTTTGTGCGTACGGTAGTTGATGGTTTCTGGTTTTAACACCTCCCCTTTCGAAGCTGCTAAAATGGTTTCGGGCGATGAAAGCCCAATGGAGATTTTATTAAAATCTTTTTGTTGTTGTATTTCGTTTATACGTGCCATGTCAATACTTTTATTATTCTTCTAATCGAATATCAAGGCCAAGACCTTTAAGTTCGTGCATCAATACGTTAAAGGATTCTGGAAGACCAGGCTTTGGCATGGCTTCACCCTTAACAATTGACTCGTATGTTTTGGCTCGACCAATCACGTCGTCAGACTTCACGGTCAAGATTTCTTGTAGGGTACTCGATGCACCATATGCTTCAAGTGCCCATACTTCCATTTCACCAAATCGCTGTCCACCAAACTGCGCTTTACCACCAAGCGGCTGCTGGGTAATAAGCGAGTATGGCCCAATAGAACGCGAGTGCATTTTGTCGTCCACCATGTGTCCGAGTTTTAGCATGTAAATTACACCCACCGTTGCTGGCTGATCAAAGCGCTCTCCTGTTCCGCCATCATATAAATACGTATGACCAAACTGTGGGACTCCCGCTTCTTTGGTCAGTGCGTCAATTTGCTCGTTGGTAGCACCATCAAAAATTGGTGTGGCAAATGTTTTGCCCAATTTCTGACCAGCCCAACCAAGAACGGTTTCATAAATCTGACCAATGTTCATTCGTGAAGGTACACCAAGCGGATTTAGTACAATATCCACAGGGGTTCCATCTTCTAAGAACGGCATGTCTTCTTGACGTACAATTCGAGCAACAATACCTTTGTTTCCGTGACGCCCAGCCATTTTATCTCCTACTTTCAACTTGCGCTTTTTAGCGATATACACTTTGGCAAGCTTTAAAATTCCAGCGGGTAGTTCATCTCCCACAGAAATAGTGAATTTATTTCTTCTCAAGGCACCCTGTAAATCATTTTCTTTGATTTTGTAGTTGTGCATTAAGTCATTAATTAGGGAATTTATACGCTTATCTACTGTCCAGTCGGAGTTGACAAGGTGTGCATAATCATCCACAGCGTTAAGCATTTTCAAAGTGAATTTCTTGCCTTTAGGCATTACTTCTTCACCGAGATCATTCATAACGCCCTGACATGTTTTGCCACTAAGGATAGAAAATAATTTTTCTACCAATACAGATTTTAACTTCTCAAATTTAACTTCATAGTTATCCTCTAATTCCGTAATGGCTTCTTTGTCTTGCGAACGCTTACGCTTATCCTTAACAATTCGGGTAAAGAGCTTCTTGTCTATAACAACCCCGTTAAGTGATGGCGATGCTTTCAGCGAAGCATCTTTTACATCTCCCGCTTTATCACCAAAAATAGCACGAAGAAGTTTTTCTTCTGGAGTAGGATCAGATTCACCTTTCGGTGTGATTTTACCAATTAGGATGTCGCCAGCACCTACTTCGGCACCCACACGAATCATACCATTTTCGTCCAAATCTTTGGTAGCCTCTTCGCTAACGTTTGGAATATCATTGGTTAATTCCTCTTTACCCAATTTGGTGTCGCGTACTTCCAATGAATACTCATCAATATGGATTGATGTAAAGATATCATCGCGAACCACCTTTTCTGAGATCACAATAGCATCCTCAAAGTTGTATCCTTTCCATGGCATAAACGCCACTTTCATGTTTCTACCAAGGGCAAGTTCGCCGTTTTCTGTGGCATATCCTTGACAAAGCACTTGACCTTTTTCTACACGGTCACCAACAGAAACGATGGGTTTCAGGTTGATACATGAACCTTGATTGGTTTTGCGAAATTTAATCAGTTCATATGTCTTTTCATCCGAATCAAAAGAAACCAATCTCTCGTCATCAGACATATCGTATTTGATGGTAACTTTTTCAGCATCAACATAGATTACCTTTCCATCCCCTTCAGCATTGATAAGTACACGCGAATCTGTAGCAACTTGACGCTCAAGACCTGTACCTACAATGGGCGCTTGCGGACGCAATAGCGGAACCGCCTGACGCATCATGTTTGAGCCCATTAGTGCACGGTTTGCATCATCGTGCTCCAAAAATGGAATCAAGGAAGCCGAGATAGACGCAATTTGGTTTGGTGCCACGTCTGTGTAGTGTACTTCAGTTTTGTCAACTACTGGATAATCTGCTTCTGAACGTGCAATAATTTTATCAGCAGCTATTTCACCCGACTCACTTTTATCAATGTTTGCTTGTGCAAATAATTTACCTTCTTCCTCTTCGGCAGACAAATACTGCGACTGGGACATATCAACAACACCATTTTCTACTTTGTAGTAGGGTGTTTCGATAAATCCAAGGTTATTCACTTTAGCAAAAACCCCTAGTGAAGATATCAAACCAATATTTGGTCCTTCAGGTGTTTCGATTGGACACAGCCTTCCATAGTGCGTGTAGTGCACATCGCGCACCTCAAATCCAGCACGCTCACGCGAAAGTCCACCAGGCCCTAGTGCAGATAAACGACGCTTGTGCGTAATTTCTGCCAATGGATTGGTTTGGTCCATAAACTGCGAAAGCTGATTGGTTCCAAAAAATGAGTTAATTACTGATGAAAGCGTTTTGGCATTAATCAAGTCGATAGGTGTAAATACCTCATTATCGCGAACATTCATTCGCTCGCGAATGGTACGCGCCATTCGAGAAAGCCCTACACCAAACTGAGATGAAAGCTGCTCACCTACCGTACGAACACGGCGGTTAGAAAGGTGGTCAATATCATCAATTTCAGCTTTTGAGTTAATCAACTCAATCAAGTACTTAATGATGGTAATAATATCGTCTTTGGTAAGTACTTGCTTATCCATATCGAT
>JAFMFL010000027.1 GCA_017856205.1 Flavobacteriaceae bacterium | reverse complement strand
AAACGATCAAGCAATTGCCACTAATTATTTGCTTCATACCCAACAAGCATATCAAGTATTAATTATTGATTTGGATGTGCATCAAGGGAATGGCACCGCTGCACTTTTTCGCAACAATCCAAATGTGTTTACCTTTTCTATGCACGGTAAGTCGAATTACCCCTTTGAAAAAGAGGCTAGTGATATGGATATTGCCCTTGAGGATAATACGCAAGACAGCGAATATCTTGAGATTTTAGAAGTTCAATTAGCCCATCTATTCACTACTGTGAAGCCCGATTTTGTGTTTTACCTTTCGGGTGTTGATGTTCTTAAAGAGGATAAACTTGGGCGTTTAAGCCTGTCACTTGATGGTGCAAAAAAGCGAGACGAAATGGTGTTGTCGTCTTGTTTTGAACGTGGCATTCCCGTGCAATGCAGTATGGGTGGTGGCTATGCGCCAGATGTAAATTTGATTGTTGAGGCGCACGCCAACACCTATCGTATAGCAGCAGAAATTTTTGAATGATTATAGCATTAGCATTTCGTCCAAATGAATTTCTGTGCTATGGCGTTTTTCTCCCGATTTAGTTTCATAGTCTCTATACACCAGTCGCCCGTGGCATGCCACATGGCTTCCCTTTTTAAGGTGTTTAATGCAAATATCCGCTAGCTTGTCCCATGCAACAATACGGTGCCACTGGGTGTTTTCAACCGTATCGCCCTCTTTATTTTTGTAACGAAGGTTGGTGGCAAGTGAAAACTTAGCTAACTTTTTGTTGTTGTCTAACTTAACTTCTTCGGGGTCATCTCCCAGATGACCAATGAGCTGAACGTTGTTCTGAATTGTACTCATGATAAGGGGTTTTAAAGAATTTATACAATTAGCGCCATCGCTGACTACGCAGCAATAACGCCGCTTTCACAACATCTTGCCTACTAATTTGTCCTACCAATCTACCTCGCTCCAAAACCGGAAGACGCCGTCTGTTTGTTTGATGAAACAGCATAGCCGCATCAAAAATGGTTTTATCCGCTTCTATGGTATCAACTTCCGCAGTCATGCTTTCTTCCACTTTACGGTCAAAAAAAGGCTGATTAAAATACTTCCCTTCAGACAAATACTTAATGCAATCTGCTTCAGAAATGATACCTACAAGACGGGACAAATCATCCACAACAGGACCACCCGAAATTTTGTTGCGAATCAAGATTCGCATCACTTCAAGAATGGATTGTTGCTTGGAAAACGTAATCAAATTGCGTGTCATATAGTCGCAAACCAATAACGATTTTGGTCGCTTTGGTGCAAGTTTTTGACGAGCCGCTTGAAAACTTTTTATAGGCATTGTTTGATTTTGTTGTACAAAAGGTAAGAAAAATTTTTTAAATCGTCCCTTTTCCTGTAAAAAAGATACTTTTACACGTGTTATGAAACAGATTTCAATTTTGGGTTGTGGATGGCTTGGGCGTGCACTTGCTAAAAGACTTTTGGAAAAAGGGTACGCAATAAATGGAAGTGTCAGATCTGAGGCTAAGAGCAATACGTTAAAGGCTTTGGGCATTTCGCCATATGTTATACAAATAGAAAATACGGGTATTGCTGGAGCAATTAAATCATTTGTTACAGATACCGACATACTCATAACTGCATTTCCGCCTGGTCTTGGTCGTAATCCTGATGCGGATTATGCTGCTAGAATAAAGCACGTTTTAACATCTATTTCATCCCTATCTAACTGCAAGCTATTGCATCTAAGCAGCATTGGCGTTTTTGGCGCATCGCAAGGCGAAGTAGATGAAACTACAGCTCCCAGACCAACAACCGCTGTGGGGAATCAACTGCTTGAGGCAGAAAATGCCGTGTCACAACTAGGTAGCAATGCCACAATTGTACGCCTTGGTGGTTTGGTAGGCGATGGGCGTCATCCTGTAAAGCAATTGGCTGGAAAAACAGGACTTCCGGCACCCTTGGCACCAACAAACTTGGTGCACCAAGCCGACGTAGTTTCATTTTTAACAGCTCTGATTGAAGGAGATTTTTGGGGACATACCTTCCATTGTGTTAGTCCTATGCATCAAAAAAGAGCTGCTTTCTACACACATGAATGCAAAGAAAATGAGCTAGAGCCTCCGCAATTTTTATCAGAAAAAAACGATAGAAACAAAAAGGTATTGGACACCAAAAGCGCTGAGCTATTTGGGTTTGAATACAAATTAGCGGGGTGCCATTTCAAGGACTTCTGAAGGTTTTTCTGCGCTCATATGACTCACAAAAACATTCCAGCTTTTTTTCATTTTGGCAATGGCCTTTGCTTGTTGTTCGGCGGCATAATCACTAAATCTTTTATCGGAAGCAATATAGGCATCGGTTAGGAAAACTGTATAGCGTGATCGAATGGGGTTTGTGTCCAATTCCACTGGCCACACTTGACCGGAAAATGTAAATGCTTCTTTTTTCAAGGTTTCTAAGGTAATCTTACGTTGCTCGAATGGAATTTCGTCTAGAGATTCCATCAATTGAATCAAATTAGACCAATCGAGTGAGTCTTTAGGTTGTGGGGTAGCCACATCAACCGAGGCGATGATAGAATCTGCAATAGCGGTACCAACTACTTTTTGTGTGGTCGTTTGAGGTTTGGATTGTGTACACCCAAAAACAAGAAGTAAACTGCAAAAAAAGATACAACGCATAGTCAAAGATACGTTTATCTAGTGTAGCGGAAAAGTCTAATTGTATTGTGTTCCGCTGCCTTGTGCATACAGTACGCCACTGCCGTCTGCACTTGTAGGCCACCTAAAACTCAGTTTGCCTTGGGGATTAGCATCCCCAAAAAGCACATCTGCAATACCCTCACCTGCCATACCAGGTAAAAACGAAGCCACAAAAGCATCCCATTGGTCTACATAATCATGAATTAATAACGGACGCCCTGAAAGCAATAAAACCACCACAGGATTGCCAGAAGCATGGGCACGTTCTAGAACTTCCAAATCCGCTTTATTAAGTCGTAAATCAGCATCGTCGCCAAAGCCTTCGGCATAGGGGTATTCGCCAATTACGGCGAGGACAACATCGCCTTTGGAGATTTTGTTTGCATTAGGATCATAAGTGATTTTAGCATTAGGTGCCACCGCTTTAATCCCATCCAAAATGGTGGTGCCTTTTGGCTGTAGCACGCGGTTTGCCATAAAAGCAGTGAAATCTGTTGAAGTGGCTTTGCCATTATTGTCAGGGTCAATTTCGTTAAAATGACCTTCCCAATCGCCTGGGTTGAATTTGTTCTCGAATATTTTCTCAAGCTGAGTATTGTATTCTTTTTTAGTAAGCACACCATCGGAATTATAGTCCAAAAAGTGAAAATCAGGAGTGAAAAACCCTTGCCAATCAGCAGTCCAACCGCCATTTTGTACACCAAGATTATTTGCTGCTGAACCCACAACAGTGATTGATGTTGACTTGTCTAGAGGAAGTACTTGCTCGTTTTTTAATACCACTGCAGATTTTTGAACGGCTTCACGAGCAAGCGCTCGATGTTCGGGGGAGCCTACTTTATCTAAGTGACTGGCATCAATATACGGATCGTCAAAAAGTCCAATTTCCATTTTTACCTTTAAAATTCTTCGTACAGCATCGTCAATGCGCTCCATAGAAACACTACCTTCATTAACTGCTTCTATCAAAAATTTTATAAATGTTTTGTAGTGTTGTTGGTTTTGACCTTCCATGATTCCCGGCACCATAACCATATCAATACCTGCATTAACTCCGTTAATTACGTCTGATTTGTAATCTCCAGGTATTTCATCAATTCCTGCCCAATCGGAAACTACAAATCCCTGAAAACCGAGTTCGTCTTTAAGCAAATCGGTGAGAAGATATTTGCTGCCATGACATTTTTCACCACGTACACTATTGAAACTTGCCATAATGGTTTTCACATCAGCAGCAATAGCGGTTTTATATGGCGGAAGGTATATTTCACGGAGCTTCGCATCGTCAAGTTGTACATCTCCACGATCACTATAATAAGTGTGCATACCGTCTACTCGAGTGCCTGTACCCCAAACGGTTGCGCCATCGCCAATAAAGTGTTTTGCACATGCAGCCACTTGCTTGTTTTGAATCTCGGTTAGGCGATCTTGATAGCCCAAAACAGCTGCACTTGTAAGCCCATCAACAATATCTGTAGTTTGTCCAAACCCTTCGTAAAAACGTCCCCAACGAGGATCTTGGGGAATGGTAATACACGGGGAAAATGTCCAGTGAATTCCTGTAGCAGCAACCTCAATTGCTGTAGCTTTATTTACGCGATATACTAAGTCTACATCGTTAGCAGCACCAAGAGCAAGATTGTGTGGAAATACAGTAGCTCCTAAAACATTGTTATGTCCATGAACGGCGTCAATTCCATAAATTAAAGGAATACTTAAACGATCTTTCATGGCAATTTGTTGAAATCCATTGACCATTTTAAGCCATTCTTCTGGTGTGTTTTTTTGTGGCACAGCTCCTCCACCGCTCAAAATAGAACCAATATGATAGTCTTTGATGTCCTGTGGGCTATCTAGCAAACGCATGTCTATTTGCGTCATTTGACCAACTTTTTCAGCAAGTGTCATTTGACTTAAAAGGACATCAACTTTTTTTACAATTGCCTTTTGTTTTTGCTTCTCAGGAGTTTGCGAACACGAAGCTAACGCTACAAATGCAACAAACAAGTATTTAAGATATCTTGATTTCATAAGGAGTTATTTGCCGTGTTTTTTAAAATTTCAATTTTTCGTTTTTATCCCAAAGTCCCCAATAGGCTCCTACTTCACCTTCAGGTCCTACCTTCCAAGATTCATCAAAAGAAGAAAAATAAAACACTTCAATATTTGCTTTTTTAGCCCATGCTTGGGTGTTGATGAAGTACTTCATGGCGTGTTCTTCTGAGGGTACTGACCCTTTTAGCGGCTCTCCTTTACTTGGCCAACCCGTTTCGGTGATGATTACTTTTTTGCCTTTTGCGGCATCCATGGCTTGCCCATACATACTTTGCATATGGTTTAGCGCATATTCTTCTGGACAGCCTTCCCAAAAAGGATAGCAATTCGATAAAATAACGTCTGAATGTTCGACTAGCTCTGGGTGTGATGAAAATTCGTAATACGCATCTACATAGCCTATGGGTATGTGTGAGGGTATAGCCTCGCGAACACGTTTCATAAATTGCAACAACTCATCAAGGGTTAAATCGTTTCTGTAAAGCACTTCATTACCTACAGCAGCAATATCCACACAGCCTTCATTTGCAAGTGCGATTAGTGATTCTATTTCTTGCTCATTCTTTTTGGGATCATCGCCTAGCCAGGCACCTACCATAGTTTTGAATCCATGCTTTTTTGCAATACACGGTACGTGTTCGTTGCCCTCAATGCAGGAAAAAGAGCGAATCCATTTGGTGTATGGTTTTAAGATTTTAACACGGCGTTCCACTTGAGCCGATGTAATGGTGTCTCCTGGTTGCTGTCCATCTTCATACATGCTAAAGCAAATGCCGTGCATTCCTGCTTTAAGCGTTTTACGCCATAACCCTATTAAGTCTTCATGAGTGTAATTATCAAAGTTTACACCTTTGTATGATTTGAACTCTAACTCTTCTAAACTAAATTCTACTCCTTCTCTATACGACATCTTACTAGTACTTTAAGTTTTCATTTTTATCCCAAATTCCCCATCGTGCACCTACATCTCCCTCGTGATGTACCTTCCAAGATTCATCAAAAGAAGAAAAATAGAATAATGGTGCTTTTTCCAGGGCTGCCCACCTATTTGCATTAACAAAATATTCCATAGCATTATGGTGAGTTGGTTTTGATTTGCCAACATTATCTCCAAGGTTTGGCCATCCAGTCTCAGAAATAATTACAGGCTTATTGCTGGCTATATTTTTAGTTGCTTGAAACATCTCATTTAAGTACGCTGTGGCAAATTCAATCTTACTTCCTTCCCAAAAAGGGTAGCAGTTAATCAGAATTACATCACATGCCTCCACTAGTTTTGGGCGTTGAATAAATTGGAAATAGGCATCTACATAGCCGACTTTAATTTTAGGAAGTGCGCTCTTAACTTTGGACAAGTAATCAAGAACTTGTTGTTCGCTCAAATCGCCGCGCATTAAGGCTTCATTTCCCACTACTGCAATATCGACTAATCCTTTTTTGGCAAGACCAATAAGGGCTTCTATTTCCTTGTCGTTTTCCTCTTTGTCGGCACCTATCCAAGCGCCGACCATAGTCTTAAGATTTTTTGATTTGGCTACCGCTGGAATATGCTCATTCCCTCCTGTACAGGAAAATGAACGCACCCATTTGGTGTGTGGAGCAACTACCTCCATACGTTCCTTTATTTGGCTTTCAGACAAGATGTCTTCAACGTTTTGATGTTCGCGATACGGACTAAAGCAAATACCATGCAACCCGCTGTTCAGGGTATTGTCAAACAACGCTTTTTGTTTTGATTTGGAAAGTGTTGAAAAATCAACATCTGAGCGTAGTCTAGACGTTAATGTTTTGCCTGTTAGGTTAGAAAGTTTTCCTTGCAATTGCTGATAAGAAAGATTTTTTATCGTTGCTTTTCGAGCTTTGATTTGTTTTCTGGTTTCATTGGCGCGTGATTCATCAATACTATAATCTCGCATAATCCACATGGCAGCTAATGTTCCAAGCGCAGGGAAAAAACAAAAGAACGCATGTAATCCATCTACAGCCGATTGTTGCTCTACAGTGGTTAAATCCGGATTGAAGCCCACAATAGCAATGATAACACCACTAAGGGCTCCAGCAATGGCAAAACCTACTTTAACCATCCACCAGTAAATAGCGCCAAAAATTCCTTCTCTACGTAAACCTGAATTTAACTCATCAACATCAATGACATCGGCAGTCATAGACATCATAATAGTAAACAAGCCCCCTATTCCAAAAGAGAAAAAAGGAAGTGCTATAATATACATCCACGGTTTGCCAGGGACGAATAAAAAATATAACATGATATATCCAACAATGGAAATACTCTGGGAAATCATAAAAGCCTTTTTCTTTCCCATTTTCTTTGACATTCTTGCTACAATTGGTATTACAATAAAGGTGGTGCCTAATGCGCCTAGACAACCAAATAAGGACACCCAAATTCCTGTAGCTTCAGCATCGCCATTAAAAAGCTTATATACAATCACAAAAAATGTAAGTGCAGCAACGGTGTTAAATGCATTAAAAATTAAAAACGTAGCGCCACATAATTTTCTAAACTCTTTAATTTTAAATGCTTCTAAAAAGCTGTGGTAAATCTTTTTTAGACTATTGCCAACATTAGCCAAATTTAAGGGCTCGTAATCTTCATTAAGAGTAGATTTACTCTTAATAAAAATTGCTGGAACTATTGCGCAAAGCGCACAGGGAATCGCAACCCATATAGCTAACTCTCTAACCGCGACTTCAGCAGATGGGAACCATTCTGGGTCATACATAATAACCCAAAACCATGGTGCAATCACCCAAGCCCATTGCCCAATCCATTGTGCAATAGCCATGATATTAGTGCGCTCGTGAAAATCGTTGCTCATTTCATAACCCATGGCCACATAAGGAACACTAAAAAAAGTAAGTCCTAAATAAAAAACTATAGACCATAAGAAGAAGTACCAAAAATTAAACTGTAATGTGTTTTCCTTGAAAAGTTGCCACATAAAAATATAAGCAACACCCATAATAATACCCCCAATCAAAACATACTGCCTGCGACGTCCCCACTTCGATTTTGTGTTGTCAGAAATAAACCCCATTATAGGATCAGTAATGGAATCAAATATTCTTGGAAAAAAATAAATTAGAGACCACATCCATCCAGGAAAGCCTAAGTCTTGTACTAAAACAACCATAAAGATTCCTAAAATTGCAGGAAACATTTGGTTTGCAAACATTCCCACACCAAAGGCTATCTTTTGAGTTATGGGAACTTTATGTGATGTTAAAGACTGCGCTTTCATTGTGGTTGATTTAATTGTTAATCATGATGGTTTGTATCGCTTGAGGACTTATACTTATGTTTTTGGTTAGACCGTTAAGTGTTAATTCAAAATTTTTAGGTGAAGTTCCTTCGTTAAAAACTACAACTGCTATGGATTTATCTGGGTTTTTAGCAGCAGTTACCATAAGTTCACTATCAGAGTTTTGTGCATCAATGACTACCGCGCCCGGACGTATGTATTTGCTAAAATGCGCCATGATGTAATACAAAGGCGTAAAATATACTTCGTCCTTATCGGTATCCACAATTACAGGCGCAATGCACCAGTTGTTTGCCCAATTAGGACCTCCCTTGACATCTAAAACCATGTTCCAATCTACCCAGCCGTCAACCCAATTGTTAAGGCAACCGATGATATCTCGGGCATACCTGTTAGAAGGTGCATATTTTGGATGCAAGTACTTTTTGGAAGGCTCACGCCAATCGTAGCCCCAGTCCGTGGCTTCTTTTTTCCAGTACCATTTATCGTCTTTCCACACAGGAACTTCTGCATCTACACAAGCCTCTGTCTGAATAAGATATTTGTCAGGCGCCTTTTCGTGAGCATATTGTAGCTCTGTTGGAAAATAATCGTAGGTGCTTTCATACCAATGTACCGCAGTGCCGTCGTAATATTTTGATGATGCTTCATCTTTATACATCACATCTACCCACTTGCGTATGCCTTCACGATTTTGATCATACCCAAGTATGACTAAATCGCCTTTGCCATCAGCTTCTAATTTTGGTCCTAAAAAATGTTGTACAAAGTGGGTCATTTCCTCAGGCGAATAGTGCATGCTTTCCCAATTTTCGCCATTTCCGTGAGGTTCGTTTTCAACGGTAAATCCCCAGATATCAATACCTTCGGCTTTGTACGCATCTACATATTTTGAAAAAAACAGCGCCCAAGTATCGTAATATTCTGGGAGCAGTTTTCCGCCCACCCAACTGTTGTTGTCTTTCATCCATGGTGCAGCCGTCCAAGGGGAAGCAAAAAGACGAAAGCCGTCCTCAGAAATAGCCATGGCGTCTTTTATCATTGGAATGAGGTCTTCTCTGTCTTCATCTATAGAAAAATGCTGCAATTCGGTGTCGCCTGCAACAGGCGTATATGAATAATTGTTCAACGAAAAGTCGCATGAGTTCATGTGGGTTCGTGTAAGGGAATATCTTGCACCTTCATTTGCAAAATAGGCACGCAAAATACGGTCTCTATTTTCTTTACTGACTTGATTAAGCAGATATGCCGAGGACTCTGTAAAGGCTCCGCCAAAACCCGTTATAGTTTGAAATTCTTTTGAATCGTCAAGGACGATAGTTGAAGGATTAACTCCAGCGACAAAATCAGTGCGTTTTGTGAGCTTGTTTCCACTTTCAGATGTTTCGAAAACCTCCACCTCGAAGGATTTTGTACAAGAAGTTCCCATTATAGTAAGTAATAATCCAATTTGAATTGCGTTGCGTAACATGGCTTTAGTTTAGGTTGTGTTCTAAAATATTGGGTGGTAAGACAGAGATAAAAATATTCTCATTATTTCCATTAAATGTTTTTGTGATGGGCGCGCCATTTCGTGTAAGTCCATTGAAAGTACCGTTGTCCACCAATTCCCAAAGGGCATATTTGGCTTTACCATCAACTGTAATAAGCCCAAAATGATTTTCCGAACCTTTTGGGTTATGTGCTTCTTTCCATGGCTCGTCAAAAGCTTCAAAATAAAAACAGGATACGCCGTTCTCTTTTGCCCATTCACGCATTAGCATGTAATACTTTGCCTGTTTGTACTCGTCTGCGGCGTGAGATCCTTTTCTGCCGTAAAAGCCATTTGAAATTGTGGCCCAACCTGTCTCACCAATATGAATAGGTTTTTCAATACCTAAACTCGTCATGTATTTTTTTACGTCGTTATATTGTGAAATAGCAAAGTCCCGAGCACGCAACATAGCAGCTTCTATAAGTTGGCGTGGAGTTTTGTCCTTTGCCTCTTCTTGAGTAATTTCCCAAAAAGCAGGATTGTAATGCGTATTGTGGAAGGGATAAGTGTGCATGGAAACGTAATCCACCGCTGCAATTAATGCTTCCAAATCTTCATTGTGGTATGACGTATCGCCACCACCCCAAGATGCATAATCGTCAGAGCACGTAATCCATAAGTCCCTAGGCAATTTTCCTTCTTTTTTAAGACTCTGCAAATGGGTTACCCATTTTAAAATAATATCTGGCTGAACATAGTAGGAAGTTGCCCATCTGACCATCGCCTCGTTTCCAACCGCAAGGATTTTAACAATCTCAGGATATTGATTAGCAAGTTCAACCGCTTTAGCAATTTCCTCTTCATTTCGTGGACTTTCGACGTTGTGATTAACTACCTTGTTTGTCCATGCGTTTAAACAGTCAATCCATGCGCCCAGCATCACATACATTTCAAATTCAGCGTTTTCGGCTTTAAGTTCAGAGATGGCTTTGAGCAAGTTGGCTGCCTGCGGCAAATGCACATTATATGTTCTTACAATGCGAACACCCATGGCATGAAGAGTTTTCATATCCTCTTTTAGCTCAGCAATAGTGGGCTGAACATCGCGGGTTGTCTTTCGGTATCCACCGTAAGATATTGCCATATAATCAGGGTTCCCTAAAATTTCGGCAGCAGTTTTACTCTTCATATTCGAATGCTGTGTATTACAGGAGACTGAAAACCAAAGCACTATTGCGAAAAATCCATAAAATCCGATAATTCTAATAGTGCTCATATTTGAGTGGGGTAATCAATATCCACAAATGATTTTTTTTGTTAAATACTATTCTTTCAAAACAGAAACAATTATTTTGTTAATGGTATTCGTTCGTTGAAAAAGGGCAGAACTAAGGCTTTCATCCAATTGATTTGACGAAAATGTTTGGGATTCGCCAGACTGGAATACCACCTCGGTAGTTGCCGTTTTTGATTTTTTATAAATAATAGGTACTTGACAATAGGTAAAAGCCAGTGTATCCTTTTCTAATGGAATGTCACACGCCTCGCCTGTTACGTTTACATAATGGAACGTTTGCGGTGAAGTTAAAAATTCAACGCTTCGCAGTATGGTTGGGTCAAATTTGAGTACGCCTTTGGTTACTCGAACGCCAAGCTCACCAAAACGACTGATGATGTCTTCTTTTACCTGCCCTGTCATTCCGGGCTGTTGTGCGCCTTTTCCGCCCGGAGTGTGCGAATACGGATCTGTGGGGAATGCTCCATACAATTCAGGAGATTTGTGTGCTCCAATACCTGCATTGATTTCAAAATAATGGTCAAATAATTTGCCTATCAATACCGGGTCTTCGTTGGCTTGAATAGCATCTCGTGTAATTTCATACACCGCTAAGAGCAGTTTGGACACCATGTGCCAATAAATAGAGCCTAAGCCTTCGTAGCCGAAGAATGTTCCCGAACGCCCTGTGAAGGATTTATGGTCAAAGATATCTTCAAAAACTTGCTCAACGTAAGTAGTTTCGTTGGCTACCATTGATTGGTATTGCTCAGGCAATGCCTGAAGTGCAGCTTGCAAACTATCCGCATTGTTAAAGTTTCCGTTAAAGTGATAATCGCCACGTAAGTCCTGCGAAAGTACTTGAGTATTATTGTCTGCAACTAGTTTTGATAGCAACGCTGAAGCTGCTACTTTATCTTTAGGAATAGTGTTTTTATTGACAAAACGAGGAAGTTCTTTGTCTGGATACAATATATAGCTGTATTGGTCAGGTCTAAACAAAGCACTAGCCTTTAAGCCATCAAGTACTTCAAGGCTTTCTTTTGCAGATAAATACCCCGAGCTAAGTACAGCAACTTGCCCTTCAAGCATTTCAGGAAGATGCGAAATACTTACTTCATCTGAGCCATTTACCGCCATTAGGTTGTACGCATGGTAAAGGTTGTCTTTGCGTTTATTTGCCTCTATGGAATGCTCCAAAAATGCAGTGGCTACATTCAAAAAGGATACTAAATCTTCTTTAGTAACAATTTCTTTATCTCCCGAAAAACGATTGTCATAAATCGTGTTGCGGTATAGGCTTCCAGCTTCACCAAGCACATCCATAACGCTTTTTCTTTCCGCGTCTGAAATGGTTCCGTTTAACAACGATTTGTGTTGCTGTAAACCGTCAGTAACTTGAGTGAAAAATACACGTAACTCCTTAGAAATATAAAAATCTGTACTCTGAGAATTTGTTACAACAGTCTCAAAAAAGCGTAAAAAACGACGCAAGTAATACAAGGTTACCATAGATACCCCGTTTCCAACAAGGGCATTGTTGGCATCATTCCATTCGGGGCGCTGGGTGTTCATCCAAATCCCTCCTTCAGGGATAAAGTTTGACATTTTTGCCAAAACAGTCGCCAAAATTTTCTCTACGAAATTGACCTTGTAAATAAATACCGTATTGTCTCGGAGTAGTGCGCCATCCACACCAATTTCTTCTCGCTTAAAATGTATGTTTTCTTCTCGCTCGAAGTCAAAATCTATAGTGTTTTTTGCGTCTTTTAAAATGTCTTGGTAACTCTTTATGCGGTAGGGGACATTGGCATAGACAAACATATCTTGCTTGAAATACGATTCCAGTTTCTTGGGATAATAATCCTCAATAAATTCCAAAAATTTTAAGAGGTAAATAATCTGATGATCACCCCAATAGCCAATATACGACCATGGATTGTCTGGCTCAATGGTTTCCCAATCAAATCCGCCTTTAGTAACGCGATAGGGGTTATACCCATCAAAGGTAGTGGCATTCAAGAATTTGTGAATCATTCCCTCAATAAACTCTGGATACGAGTGTGCCAACGCCTCCCAGTTTTGGAAAATATCACGCCAGTTTCCTTCGTAATCTAAAATTTTATCCCCATGTTCAGTGCGGGTGTTAATCGAAAATCTGTTCCATGGACGACTTGGATCGCCATGGCGGCGGCTAAACTTCAGCGGTAAATACTCAAAACACAGACGTTTAAAGTTTTTGTTATCATCTGCTTCGGCAATTTCTTTAAGGTGATTAACATCAAACAACTCAGGAAGTGCATCCAAAACTGCTTCTTTTAATCTGTGTACTTTTCGGTTGGCATTGGCAATATAAGCTATAAAATCAGCCTTTTCAATTTGGTAATTGTTGTCAAAAATTCCCCCACGCATAATGTTAAACATGGTATTGGCATAATGGCGTATGTTACGTAGGCGGTCGTTTGTCATTTGCAAACCATCAGCAGCTCCTACCAACTGAATCAAGTGTTTGGAACCATGTACAACATCATCCAATACTTCCGTTTCCAAATTGGAGTTGTGAAGTAAGTCTTCTTTGATAGCAACAATATCCGAAATGGTTTTGTTGACATCTGCCACCAGCATCCAGCGCTTAGCTTCGCCACCATGTAATGTGATGGTGTCAGTAACAAAATACGCGCCTTTTTCAGCTTTGATATCTACCTCATGTGATAGGTCTTGTCCGCTACGGAACCTATCTAATTGAAGCGATGAAATAAGTTTTTTGGAGTTGTCAAGCCCAATCGACCAAACGACATTTGCCTTTAGCGATTCACTTGGCTCGGCGCGGTCTACAATAATGGCACTCAACGAATAAATACCAAGACCTGTATCTTCTTCCAACTCACATTTTTTGTAAGCATCTACAAGATTACTACTTGCGTTTTGCAATGCAGGGTCTACTCCATTAGGTAAGATGTTTTGAATTCCATCTAATAGTTTTATAGTAATGTGATCAGCACCTGTATTATTAACGCATGATTTTCGAACAAACCCATACTTATCGCTAGAGTTCCACTCATAGGTGAAGCTAACCTCTAAGTCGTGATTGATTTCCTCAAAAATTATTTTATTGCCAAAGGTGTTTTTATAAAGATTACGTGTGATGTTATACACCCCGTTATGACGCTCTGAAAAGGGCTCCCACAAGAAGTTTTTATCCGATTTGGTAACAATAAAAATTGTCTTGCTGCCTGTTTTTTCTGCCGACTCGGTGATTTTATCGTCCGTATAATATGGAAATAGGGAATAGTTGCTGTTCTGCCGTCCAGCAGACAAACTGCCTTTACTAGAAATAAACATCCAGTGATTGGAATTGCTAACAATGCTCATAAAAAACGGACGCATACCATCTACGTTTGAAATCTTGTAGAATGTTTCGCCATTTTGTGTTATTTCCTCTCCTGTAACTTCTTTGGTTGAGAATTTAGTTCCTTGTGCGCCAAAATAGATCGCATCGTTGGGTGCAGTTGATTTTAAATTCATTTTATCTATAGTCTGGTGAGTATAGTCGTTATTATTATTTTCAAAAAACATTAATTATGGGCAGATATCGGATTTGGTTATTGATAAATTCTAATATAATCTACCTCCATTATGGATTGAGTAAAATTTGTTGGAATAGTCCCCCCAAGTGTACCCCCCATAGCAATATTGAACAATACATAATGTGGAAAACGATATGGCATGCTATTGTCAATAGGTTTTATAAAAAAAACTTCGTTATTGTAGAGTATTCTAATTTCATTTTTAGTCCATTCTAGAGAATAAAGGTTAAATGCTGTTGTTGCATTTTGAATGCGTTTGGTTCCTCCCTCATTTTGGTATTGGGATGTTTGGGTATTGCCCCAATGCAGATGCCCAATTAGATTATTTTTATCCCATCCATTTTGTTCCATGATATCAATTTCACCACAAGCGGGCCAACCTACACTACCGTAAGTATTTCCATGATAATTACCTACCTCATTAATGTTGGCTCCTAAAGTCCAAAACGCAGGCCAAGTGCCTTGTTCAGCGGGTAGTTTAGCGCTTATATCAATACGCCCATATTGAAATACATATTTGGTGTTTAGACGAGCAGATGTATAACTCTTGGTATTTCCTTCAAATGTGTATTGTTCTTTTTTTGCAATAATTTTAAGCGTACCGTTGCTCACGTATGAATTTTCTTGGCGATTTGTGTAATGTTGGACTTCGCCGTTGGCCCAGCTACTTCCCATAATAGGGATAACCTGATGATGCCACTTCTCTGCATCTACTGCTCCATTGTAATCAAACTCATCTTCCCAAACCAACTTCATTCCGTACTTATCGCCTGAATTAGGTTCTTGCGTTTCGTCAATACCTGTTGTGGAAGGGTCATCTTTACCACAACCCAATAAAATTAATATGAAAAATAATCGTAAAATATTTTGGTTCATTATGGGTGACTTTTAAAAATGTTTTACAATTTTTTTTAGCTTTTAACTTTTTGTTTTACATAAACTGCGATTTAAATACTCAAATCGCAGTTGTATGATTATTGATAGTCAATCGAAAAAATAACAATTACTGTTTATAGAAATAAACATTATCTAAATATAATGCTGTAAGATTAGTACTGTTATTTTCATAAATAAGTTGACCTATTTTGGTTTTTGGTGATAACGAAAGTGCTACATCAACACTACTCCAACCATCACCTGTGAGATTTGCACTGGTAAGCGTGAATTCTTGCGTAGTATCATCTCCACCACCATCAGCTCCGTTAGCTCCAAAATCTTTAATGGTTACCTTTAGTTGCGCACCAGGGTCTAATGTTCCAGGAACAAATACGTCAAAATGAAAATGTGTCATTTGTGAACCATTAACTGTTGGGCTACCAAATTGATGTCCTACAAAATTAAAATTCTCATAACCTAGTATGTTGTCTCCATTTACATCAAAATCGGCAGAAGTAGTCGTTTGGTATGGTTCCCAGTATCCATTATAAAAATCAATGGGCACATTTTCATAGGCATCACTAAAAATAGAAATAACATCTGCTGCTGCATGTGTAGGTGCATCTGGCAAAGCAAATCTTCCCATAGAATTGATTGTCATGGAACCAACGGCTTCAACGCCATTTAGCGATGCTGTTATGGTTGCTGTTCCAGCATCTACAACTGTAATTTCACCTTGTTCATTTACTTGAGCAACTGTTGGATCAGTAGTTTCAAAATCTAAATATGCTGGAGCAATAGAAGTTTTAACAACTGAACCATCCCCTAAAGTGACAGTCTGTGTAATATCAGTTGTGTTGATTACTGCATTAGTATAGGTAGTTGTGGAGCTATTATCCCCATCAAATATTGAAATTAACGGTTGAGCAACGATACCTAAATTCTCAAATCGTATTTCATCTATCCAAAACGTGTATCCGAGTCCTGCTGTTGAAGAAGTGCCTGCTGCAAAGGAAAACATCCCTTTTTCTTGCACCAATTTAGAAGGATCTGGAATAGGAATACTATATTGTTTCCAATCTGTAGAAAGGTTAATA
>JAFMFL010000101.1 GCA_017856205.1 Flavobacteriaceae bacterium | reverse complement strand
TCTGATATCGAAAACAAATCTTTCTTACCACAACCCTGTTTAGACACCAAAACTAACGAGGACTTTTTAAAAAGTTTGGATGTGCATAAAACGCATTTTAACGAGTTATATGCTGCAGCCAAAAAGAATAATGCCCGCTTAAAATACGTAGCAACCTTTAAGGAGGGGAAAGCGTCTGTAGGATTACAACAAATTCCAGAAGGGCATGATTTTTACAACTTAGAGGGCAGTGACAACATTGTGCTGTTCTATACCGACCGCTATGCGCAGCAACCACTTATTGTAAAGGGTGCTGGCGCAGGGGCAGACGTTACCGCATCAGGGATTTTCGCAGATATTATTCGCATTGGAAAAAGTTAATTTACAAGGTGTTAAACTCTTTGCACCCGCAAGTATTGCCAACATTTCGTGTGGCTTTGATGTTTTAGGGCTTTGTCTTGAAAACATCGGAGACTATATGGAAATACGTCGAAGCGAAAAGGCGGGTATTCACATCAAATCTATCATTGGGCAAGATTTGCCCTTAGAAGCGAAAAAAAATGTTGCTGGTGTTGCAGGACTTGCCCTTTTGGAGGCACACAATCCACAGCTTGGCTTTGAAATTAGTATTGAAAAAAATATCAAGCCTGGAAGCGGAATCGGCAGTTCGGCAGCAAGTGCCGCAGGAACCGTTGCTGGAATAAATTACTTGCTTGGAAATCCGTTTTCGCCAACAGAACTGGTGCCTTTTGCTATGGAAGGAGAACGCTTGGCGTGTGGCAGTGCTCACGCCGACAACGTAGCTCCTGCCCTTCTTGGCGGTTTTACTTTGGTGCGCAATACCAATCCATTAGATGTATGTAAACTACCTACTCCTCTTGAACTCGCTGCTACTGTTATACATCCAAAAATTGAAGTAAAAACTTCCGATGCACGGGCCGTACTCAAACAACGTGTTTCCCTTGAAAAAGCCATAAGCCAGTGGGCAAATGTGGGCGCACTTGTTTCAAGTCTTTATGAAGAAGATTACGATTTATTGAGTCGCTCATTGGTAGATGAAATTGTTGAGCCAGCGCGTTCCATACTTATTCCGCATTTTGTACAGTTAAAGTCTGCTTGCAAAGAAGCAGGAGCTTTAGGTTCTGGAATTTCAGGTTCAGGACCTTCTGTTTTTGCGTTTTCGCGGGGCATGAACACCGCGCATAAAGTTGCCCAAGCCATGCATCAGGTTTATGAAAAGACCGACATTCCCTTTGAAATTCACGTTAGCCCCGTAAAGCAAAGCGGTGTTAGCTTTTTAGAAGATATTACATGACATATTACAGCCTAACCACCAACAGCAATACCGCATCTTTTTCAGAAGCCGTTATTCGTGGGCTTGCACCAGATAGAGGGCTATATTTTCCAGAGAAAACCGAAAGACTTTCTGAAGGCTTTTTACAGAATTTGGAGAACAAATCACCGGAAGAAATTGGGTTTGAACTCATGCGCCCTTTTGTTGGAGGTACCATTCCTGATGAGCGTCTTCAAAAAATAGTTGAAGATACCTTGTGTTTTGATTTTCCACTGGTATCCATAGATAAAAACGTGAGTACGCTTGAACTGTTTCACGGACCAACCATGGCATTTAAAGATGTTGGTGCACGATTTATGGCACGAAGCATCGGCTATTTTAACGAGCAAAATCCCAAAAAAGTTACGGTTTTGGTCGCTACCTCTGGAGATACGGGTGGTGCAGTTGCCTCTGGGTTTTTAGGTATTGAAGGTACCGAAGTCGTGATACTCTATCCAAAAGGAAAAGTAAGTCATATTCAAGAGTTGCAGCTTACCACCAACGGCAACAACATTAAAGCTGTAGAAGTAGATGGTGTTTTTGACGATTGCCAAGAAATGGTAAAAACTGCCTTTTTGGACGAGGATTTGAACAAGGTGTATAACCTAACATCTGCCAATTCCATTAATGTTGCCCGTTGGCTACCACAATCGCTTTATTTTTTCTTTGCCTATCAGCAGTTGCTTAAAAAAGGTTTTGATGGAGATTTGGTCTTTTCTGTACCCAGTGGAAACTTTGGAAACATTTGTGCGGGCATTGTTGCCAACAGGTTAGGTTTGCCTGTGCATCACTTTGTAGCAAGCACCAACATCAACGATACGGTGCCACGCTATTTGAAAACAAAAGAGTATGCCCCGAATCCGTCTAAACAAACCATTTCCAACGCTATGGATGTGGGTAATCCTTCTAATTTTATTCGTATTCAAAGCCTATTTGACAACAATTTTGATGCGCTAAAGCAACACTTTTCATCTTACGCATTTGACGATAGCCAAACACGAGTTGCTTTAAAAGAATTGTATACCAACCACAACTACGTTGCAGATCCGCACGGAGCTGTAGGGTATTTGGGGCTGCAACAATACATGCACGCAAATCCAAATGCGCATGGTGTATTTCTAGAAACCGCACATCCCATAAAGTTCCGTGATACCGTCGAAGACACTCTAGGTATTCGTCTTGATATCCCCGAGCAAATCCAACATATTTTGGATAAAACTCCAGAGAAAACAGCCCTAAAAGGCTATGATGCATTTAAGGAGTACTTACTCCAACGAGCTTAAATCGGGTAACAAAAAATCATCCAATACACTTGGCTGCTGCATCATGGCTTCAATGGCATCTGCCGTTCGTGGTGCATAAGCCGAAAGGTTTATTGGACCATCATTGGTAATCAAAATATCATCTTCAATACGCACAGCAATTCCCCACCACTTTGGGTCGCACGGACTGTTTTCTGGAATGTAAATTCCAGGCTCAACCGTAATTAGCGTATTGTGTCTAAAGGGTTGATATGTACCTGCATCATGAACGTCTAACCCCAAATAATGTGATGTGCTATGAGGAAAATAACGACGTACTTCACTTGCATCTTCAATAATTCCCAACGCTTTTAGTCCTTTATCAATAACTTCTAAAGCTGCCATGTGTGGAGCACGCATGGTTGCTCCAACTACAGATGCCTCAATTCCTGCCTCTTGTGCTTCGTATACAATATCATAAATGGCACGCTGTTCCTCAGTAAAGGTGCCATCAGCAGGAATGGTTCGGGTTACATCGGCAGTATAATTATGGTATTCTGCTCCCAAATCCATAAGCACTAAATCCTCGCCTACTCTAGGTTTATCATTGGTGATATAGTGCAGCACACAGCCATTATGTCCACCACCAACAATAGATGGATAGCCTTCGTATTCGGCGCCGTATTTTTTAAATACAAACTCGTGAATACCTTGAATTTCACGCTCCGACATATTGGGGTGCATGGCTTTCATGACTTCTACCTGTCCTACGGCAGAAATGTAAATCGCTTTTTTGAGCAACTCCACCTCTTCGGGTTGCTTGATTTCACGCAATTCGTCCATAATCACACCTAAGGTTTCGGTATCCAAATTGGTCAATTTGGTTTGCATCTGCTGTTTCAGTTCAGTGCGTTGGCGTTCGTTAATCGCCTTTTGATAACCTATTAAAAGGGGGTCGTTAGCCAATTTTTCATCACGACGAAGCGAGCGATCTAACACTTGGGCAACATTGGCAGAACTTTTCGCATCTGAAGTGGTAATATAGCGGTAAAGCGATGTGCGACTCGCAGAAAAGTCTGGTGGGAAATTGGCTTTATCTTTAAAAGTTTCGATAAGGG
>JAFMFL010000100.1 GCA_017856205.1 Flavobacteriaceae bacterium | reverse complement strand
CCTATACTGGTGGACTTTAAAAAACGTATCATGTAACGGTTTCGCTTGCTGTCCTTGTGCTGAGAACTTGGAGCAAAAATAAATTTGTCAATGAAAGTACACCGCTACAAATTATAAACTGCTCTAAACGTTATAAATCTAGGTTGAATAAATGTTTCTGAATTAAGTACCGAAATCGTATTTGCGCTTGTCCTAACTTGATAATCAATATTCAAAATATTTGACATCTTAAGTTCAAATTCCCATTTCGCATCTTTGGCTTTTCGGTACAACAATTGCGCATCCCAATTTTGAAAGGATTGTGAAGTGGTGCCATCATCCTGAACCGTATAACGATAGGCGGTGATAAACGTAAACTTTTTCATAAAGTAAGCGTCAAAATCTATTGACGGAGATTTGGTTATAAATTCTGTATCTCTACCGCCAAGATTGTTTTGTACAACACCATATGCATACCGAAGTCTTACATTAGGTGCTACCCTGAAATTGGTACGAACTTCTGGTGTAAACGACTGCGTAAATGCTTTGTTTAAGGATTGTTCTCCTTGAACAAACTGATTGATTTTACTAAAATTAAATGAAGTATTAAGCCCCGCTCTTATTTTGCCAAACGTACGCTGGATTCGTCCAAACATATTAAAGTTTTCATCTGCAAAACTGGAGTTAAAAAAGGTGCTTGTACGAATAATATTTTCAAAATTCGTGGTGTTTCGAATTTGATCAATATTGCTAGAATATGCCATGCGAACAAACACATTTGTATAGTTAAACAAGTTGAAACTGCTATATAACAAACTCATGTTATGAGAAAGGGCATTTTGTAAATCGGGAGCGCCATATTGTATACTATTATAGTTGTTAAGCACCAGTCCGCTTGCTAGTCTCGTAACATCTGTAAATTGATTTTGCATGCGATAATTCAATGTCAGCGTTTCTCCTTTTTTGATTTGAATTCGCGTTTCAAAGTCTGGCAATAGGCGTAAAAAATTGTTTTGAACCGTTGTCTTGTTTTGAATATTCTTATTGCCATAAGCATGCACAGAAAACCCAGGTGTGAACGTAAATATTCCCGTTCTAAAACGATAATGTACCCCTAGATATACATCGCTGAAATTGTATTGGACATCGTTTGTGGCGCGACCATCATTAAAGTTTGGTACAGGAGCAAGTGATTGACCATCTGTGAGGAACTGAAAAATATTGGAGTTAAAATCTTGACGGCTTGCAATTGTACCTAAGGTCACGTTTAAATTGCTTTTACCATTAATGATGTAATAATAATCTAATTTGGCATCTAGTTGATTTGATTTTATGCGTCTATTTTGACCCAAATTATACGATGGTAGCGATGTGTTCAACCCCAATGCGATTGCTGTATTGTCAAATGCATCCACACCATCTGGAGTATTCACCAAAATAGCATTATAAAAAGGGTCTTCATCTTTTAGTAAATGCTTTGCTTCTAAAGCAAAAATGTTTTTTTCGTTGAGGGTATAGTAGTAATTCAGGTTTTGATTTATACTAAACGGGGCTACTTCCTCCTTTTGGCTAGTAAGGCCAACAACCGACGAAAGAATAGATTGATTTTGGGAGTCCTGGGCTGTTTGATAGTAAAAATCATAATCCATTTGGATGTCCATATTCGGCTTATAGGAAGCATTCCACTTTGCCAATGCTTGATTTGAACGCTCAAGACTGGTCTCATTTGTGGTCTCATTTGGAATTTGAAGTGATTGCCGCGTGTACTGAATAAAGCTAATTTCCTTTGAGCTTGTCTTATTGGAGTTAAAAATTAAAAACCCTCCTAAGTCTAATTTTTTATTTGGTGAATAACTAAAATTTGCGGTTGCTAATTTATTCTCAATTTGAAGTGCATTGTTTTGGTTCGTCAAAAAATTAAGACTGTTATTTCCCAAACTTATATTGGTTCCGCTTTGACTACTTGGTGTTCTAAACCCTCCTGTAAAACCACGAAGGTCTCTTCTGGTTAGTGCCAATTCTCCAATATTATTCAAGTCTCCTATAAAATTGACCGTGTGTTTGGGGCTGTAATAAAACAGTTTTGGTTGAAACACATAACGACTGTCGGAGGTTGAATTTCCGCCTCCTGCAGTTATATTTCCAAACCAGAAACTTTCCTTTCCTTCTTTGAGCTTGATATTTATTGCGACGTTATCTTGGTTGTTTCGAACTCTGCTCAGCTGACCTACTTCTCCATAATTTTTAAGCACCTGTATTTTGTCTACGGCACTGGATGGAATATTGTTCGTGCCCAATTTGGTGTCACCCTCAAAGAAATCTTTGCCGTTAACCATTAGCTTATTTACCACTTTCCCTTCGACTTCAATTTGTCCATCATCATTTATTTCAACCCCGGGAAGCTTGTCAATAATATCCTTGAGCTTGCGTTCAGATCCATTTTTAAAAGAATCTGCGTCATAAATTAGCGTATCGCCTCGTATTATGACTGGCATTTTAACCACCACTTCGTCAAGGCTAATGTCTGCTCTTAAGGTGTAGTTTTTTTTCAGGTTTTCTGAAGCTGTTGTAAGGATTTCATTTACGCTCTGAAGTCCAAAATAACTCACCTGAATTTTATACTCGGTTTTCTCTTTTAGCTTTAAGGAGAATAGGCCCTTGTCATTTGTCATGGCAAATGCATCTAGTGCATTTGTAGCATTATTTATCGCAACCACACTTGCTTTTTCAAGAGGTAATTGAAGCGTGTCTAGTACTTTACCTTCAAACTTAATTTGCGCATGTCCTACAACTACACACAAGCAAAACAACAGGGGGTTTTTAATTTTCATTATAAAATAAATTATGAGAACCACTAGCGTCTTATACGACCCATATTATTTCGCATTTCAAGCATCTTGCTCATAATGGTTTTTCTGTAGTCTTCAATTTTGATATCTACTCCTTTTTTGGGTGGATTGATTTTTAGTTTTTCTTTCGGATTTGAAATGATTTCCGAACACAGAAGGGTGGTATTTTCTGTACTAACTTCTAGGATTAAGCCCGGTAATCCCCAAAATTCTGCAGGGCCATGTTGAATCGGGATTTGCATGGTGTACCACGCTTCCACTTGGCTCAGCTTTATATCTTTTGTCGTGGCTTCATTTTCTGGATTAGGAAGATCGCTCCAAGAAAAATCAAACCATTCCAAAGACGCTGTGGGAACTACCGCCGTAGCTTTAAAGCAAGTGTAGCCGCCCACTTCTTTACTCTCAGATCCAAGCTCCCAGTCAATTGAAAGCAGTTGATCTTTAACCAGAAAAAGTTTTCCATAAAACTCTTGCGCTTGCACCAACTGATTTTGGGAAATGTTTTTATACTGTTTTCCACGTGCAAAATTACTTCCCCATGAGTCTGTGGCACCCGAAATAGCATCTATTTTTTCTTCTTCGACAAAAATAGATTCGGTGGAATTAAAACTGAGGATATATGTTTTTTCTAATCTGTTTTTTAAACGAGCTTTAATCTGTTTTTTTTGAGCTTCGCTCATTCGTGCACCCCAGCTTCCAAGCTCTAAAGAAGACTTTGAAAAATAATACGCTTTACCTTGAAAATCTTGAGTTGGCGTGGGCCCAGAAAATTCAAATAATAAGACGATTGCAACGATTGTTACACTTATTTTCATTTTAATTTTTTTTAAATATAATCAAATATTAATGTATAAATTAGAAATTCATGGTTGTCAGCATTTTATATTATTTTAAGTTTTGATTCTATTTTTAGACCGTTGTTTGGTCGAAAAAGTTTTAGTTGTGCCGCATTATTACCGAAAAATT
>JAFMFL010000026.1 GCA_017856205.1 Flavobacteriaceae bacterium | reverse complement strand
CTAAAGCGTAACTACCCGAATAATATACATTTGATGATGGGCTTGCACCCAACGCATGTGGGCGATAATCTCGCGGAAGAATTGGCACATGTATATGCCCAGTTGCAACAGCACCACTTTGTGGCGGTAGGCGAAATTGGCATGGATTTGTATTGGGATAAAACCTATCAAAAGGCGCAACAAGAGGCGTTTGCACAGCAAATAGCTTGGGCGTTGGAGTTTGATTTGCCTATTGTAATTCATTGCCGAGAAGCATTTGATGAAATTTTTGAAGTGCTAGAGGGAGTAAACAATCCTAAACTACGAGGAATTTTTCATTGCTTTACGGGAAACGCCACACAGGCACAACGCGCTATTGACCTTAATATGTATGTAGGGATTGGAGGTGTGGTTACGTTTAAAAACGGTGGTCTTGCCGAAACGCTTCCGCATATTCCATTAGCATCTGTGGTACTGGAAACCGATGCGCCTTATTTGGCACCAACACCGCATCGCGGGAAGCGCAACGAGCCCTCATTTCTTCCACTTATTGCCGCCAAAGCGGCGGCGGTGTACGGAATTTCTGTGCAAGAAATATCCGAAATAACAGCTCAAAACGCCAAAAAATTGTTTGCCTTTTAAGTTTTTTTGAAATTTTTTTGCGGATATTTTTTTCGATATTAGCGACCTAAAATTAGAGAGGTGGCCGAGTGGTCGAAGGCGCACGCCTGGAAAGTGTGTATACGCCAAAAGCGTATCGAGGGTTCGAATCCCTTCCTCTCTGCGATTGCATTAAGTATTTTTTATATATTTAGCGTCATCAAATAAATCATTATAAAAACCGAAATATATTTTAAATGAAACGTTTTTTTTCCCTTACCGTCTTAGCACTATTTCTTATGGCTGTAATGCCTAATGCATTTTCGCAAGAATCTGATTCACCAACAGCTCAAGAAACTGAAGTTGCTACCGAAGCTGGACAAGAGCAGCCACAACCTGCTGAAGCTCAAAAAGCAGGCTTTACACAAGAATTAAAAAAGAGGTTTATTGAAGGTGGTCCCGGATTCATGGGGATCGTTCTATTGTGTCTGATTTTAGGACTTGCCATTGCCATTGAGCGTATCATCTTCTTAAATTTAGCCACAACTAATACCGCAAAGCTAACGGCATCTGTTGAAGAGGCGTTGTCTGCTGGTGGTGTTGAGGCTGCCAAAGAGGTTTGCAGAAACACAAAAGGTCCTGTTGCATCTATTTTCTATCAAGGGCTTGACCGTTCGGGTGAAGGTGTAGAAAGTGCCGAAAAAGCTGTTGTGGCTTACGGAGGTGTTCAAATGGGACAACTTGAAAAAAATGTATCTTGGATTTCATTGTTTATCGCACTAGCTCCCATGCTTGGGTTTATGGGTACGGTAATTGGTATGATTCAAGCCTTTGACAAAATTGAAGCTGCAGGAGATATGCAGCCATCTCTTGTGGCAGGAGGTATTAAAGTAGCCCTTTTGACTACTGTATTTGGTCTTATCGTTGCAATTATCCTACAAATCTTTTACAATTATATTATTTCAAAAATTGACAGTATTGTAAACGATATGGAAGATGCGTCTATCACCTTGATTGACCTTCTTGTAGCAAACCAGAAGTAATTCATAAAGTTATATATTATGAATATTCAAAAAATTACAAAAATCGTGGCACTTGTCTTAGGTGTGTTGGGCTTGATTTTTCAGATTACCATACTTTCCAAAGGTGATGATGCCATTGAAATGGATAGCTTTGCGGGCAACTTTTCTTCCGTATCGCCAATAATCACACTTGCCTTAGTCATTTTGGCAGTAGTGGTTTTAATTACCGTAGTATCATCCCTTGCCGCACTAGCGTCAAACCCTGCCAAGCTAAAAAAAGCACTTATTTCGGTAGCTGCTTTTGCGTTGGTTGTGCTGATTTCTTTTGTGTTTTCGGAAGGAGTAGAGACGCCTCTAAAAGATGGCGAAGTGCTTTCTGCTGCCGGCTCTCGTTGGGTTGGTACTGGACTGCGTACCTTTTATATTTTGGCAGTAGTTGCTGTCGGAACCATGGTGTTCTCTGGTGTAAAGCGATTTTTTAAATAAGAAGTTATGGCAAAAAGATCTGCACCCGAAGTGAATGCAGGGTCCATGGCTGATATTGCTTTCTTGCTATTGATTTTCTTCTTGGTTACCACTACAATTGAAACCGACTCTGGTCTTAATCGTAAGTTACCGCCCATGGAAGATGTGGTTGATCCACCTATTATTAAACAACGAAACATCTTTACGGTGGTGGTAAACAAAAACAACGACCTTTTGGTAGAAGAAAAGCCTATGCAAATTAGCGAACTGCGTGCTGCTGCAGTTGCCTTTTTGGATAATGGCGGCGGTAAGGGCGAGGACGCATGCAATTTCTGCCAAGGCGCTCGTGATGCCAGTTCATCTGACAACCCTGATAAAGCGGTAATTTCGTTAAAGAATGACCGCGAAACAGACTATAAGGTTTATATAGCTGTGCAAAACGAGTTGGTTGCTGCATACAACGAATTGCGTAACCGCGAGTTTGCACGCCTAAACCCTAATGTGGGACTATCTTATGTTGATGCCGACCGCAAGTATTCTGACCCGCGAACGTCTCCTTCTGAAAAGGAAGCACTAAAGCCGAAACTGGATGCCGTAAAAGCGTTATTTCCACAGAAGTTATCTGAAGCTGAACCCTCAAAAACAAATTAGTATGTCTAAGTTTAAAAAGAAAAAAGGGGGAGATTTACCCGCAATTTCTACGGCATCTTTGCCCGATATTGTATTTATGCTTTTATTCTTTTTTATGGTAGCAACCGTAATGCGCGACAGTACGCTCATGGTAGTCAATACGCTTCCTGCTGCGGATCAAGTGCAAAAGCTAGATAAAAAAGACCGTGTGATGTATATCTATGCTGGAAAACCTAGCGACCGTTACCAAGAAAAATATGGTACACAGCCAAAAATCCAGTTGAACGATAAGTTTGCCACCGTGCAAGATGTGGGTGCATTTGTACTTGCAGAGCGCGCTTCTAAGCGTCAAGAGCTGCAAAATGTACTGACCACTGCCCTAAAGGTTGACGGCGAAACCAACATGGGACTTATCAGTGATATCAAACAAGAATTGCGAAAGGTTAATGCGTTAAAAATCAATTACACCACGCGTAATGGTGATTATACGCAGAATTTAAGATAAGCACCCAGTTTTTAAAAATCATAAGCATCCTTTGTCTCGAGATCTTGTCGAGTGAAGGATGCTTTTTTTCATGTATATTTAACCTATGAGAAAGCTGTTACTATTGCTGTTTTTAGGTAGCGCACTTCAGGCTGCGGCTCAAGATGAGGTAACTTCATTTAGAGAAGACCAAATCTATTTCAGCATTGCCTATCCGTATTTTTCAGATGCGCCAAGTGAACTTATTCAGAACAAATTGTCCTATAGTTTTTCGTTGGGATTTATTCGTGACATGCCCATTAATAAAAAGCGAACTCTTGCTGTCGGATTAGGTTTGGGTTGGGAGTCGAGCACCGTTTTTAACAATATGCAATTTGAGGTTTTGGATGATGCCGTTACGGCTACTGCAATACAAGGGAAGTACCAGAAAAATGTTTTGAATATGCAGTCTTTTGCAGTTCCATTTGAATTAAGATGGCGAAGTGCTACGGAATTAAAACACGCCTTTTGGCGAATTTATTCAGGGATGAGTTTTCACCTACCAATACAATTAACAGCAAAAAACACTTCTCTTGAAGGAGTTCAAAAAAGTACAAGCCTTCCACATAGCAGCACCTTATTGCGATGGAATATTCATTTTGGCTTTAATACTTGGAATATCAGTATTGCACATGATTTGCGACCATGGGCAAAATCTAATACCACAAACAACAGTTTTGATATCAAATTCACAAAAATTGGATTAATTTTTTACATTCTATAATCAAATCCATAACCATAATTACTAATTGAAAAAAAACAATATCTTTACATAATAACAATTAAACGATAACTACTATGAAATTTTTTCTCCAAGTTATGCTGCTTTTCCTTTCTACGGCTGTAGTAGCGCAAACACAAGTATCGGGAACGGTTACTGATGCTAATGGTCAGCCGCTACCAGGTGCTAGCGTTGTTGTTGATAGCAACACAGGTACTGTTACTGACTTTGACGGGAACTTTAGCTTAAGTACTTCAAAAACACCCCCATTTACCTTAACGGTATCCAATGTAGGGTTAGAGACAAAAACAGTTACAGTATCATCTGCAGCGCAGTCATTAAGCATTACATTAGGTGAAAGTGCTACGCAACTAGATGAGATTGTGGTTTCTGCATCTCGTATGGCAGAGCGTATTTTTGAGTCACCAGTGACGGTTGAAAAGTTTAGTATTCAACAAATTGAACGGACTCCAGCAGCAGATTATTTTAACGGGTTGGAAAACCTTCGTGGAGTTCAATTGAATCAAGGCGGTTTGGTGTTTAACCAAATTACTACACGAGGTTTTGCTACTGCTTACAACGAAGGTTTTGTTACTCTAGTTGATGGAATGAACAACCAAGCACCAGTATTCGGGTTTGCGGTAGGTAACTTAGTTGGTATAAACGAATTAGATATCCAGAGCATTGAAGTGCTTCCTGGGGCTGCTTCCGCACTTTATGGCGCCGATGCTTACAAAGGAATTATGTTCTTAAACAGTAAAAACCCATTTGAACACGAAGGGGTAAGTGCCTATTATAAAACAGGAGTTACCCAACAGGATGCTGCTGGAAATAATGAGTTTACGGACTTTGGTATTCGTATGGCAACTAAACTAGGCGACAAATGGGCAATCAAAGCAACACTTTCTCACAAGGAAGGTACCGAGTGGGCAGCTACAGATTACAGACACAATGTTGACGGAAAACCTGTTAATGGATATAACCCTTCTAACCCTGATTATAACGCCATTAATGAGTATGGCGAGGTAGCTGTTGGTTCTACTGCTCAATGGGATGCACTTTATGACTTAACTCAAAATCCCTTACTTTTAAGTTTAAAGGCTGCAGCTCCTAATTATTTTGACACAGTTCTAACTACTGGTTACAACGAAGTTGATTTAGCACCTTCCGAAGCAACAAATACCAAAGGAAACTTTGCGATACATTTTCGTCCTAACGACAAAACAGAATTTATCTTAAATTCCTTAATCGGAACGGGAAGTTCACCACTTCAAGCAACAGGAAGATATTTTATTAGCAATTTCAAATTGCAACAACATAAACTTGAGGTGCGCTCAGGAGGCTTAACAGCAAGAGCATACCTTACGAGAGAAAAAAGTGGTAACACCTACCAAATGGAAGCCGCTGCCATAGGTGTGGCTAACGCTCAACAAGGTGGTATTCTTGGTGGATGGGGATCTACATACTTACAAACCTACCTTGGAGCTGCTGCCGCTGCAAACGGCTTAACGCCAGATTTAGCAGGTATTACGCAGTTTTTAGGCGTTGTTGGCACAGATATTTTGACAGGTGGACAATCTATAAATAATCTTCCTGCATTTGCAACACTTGGCGGAAATACATTGTTTGCACACAATGCAGCCCGTGCGGCCGCAGATGCTAATATGCTTGCGCCAGGATCTTCAGGTTTTAATGCTGCACTTAATACAATGACTTCAAACCCTTTTAGAATTGGATCTGGATCTGTTATTGTTGATGATTCACAAGTTATTGATGCAGATTTGATTTATGATTTTGAAGATTCAGTAGATTTTGCAAATATAATTGCAGGTGCTACTTACAGAAGCTCAGAACTGAATACAGGAGGCACGCTTTACACCGATTATGACGGTCCTATTACATATTACCAATATGGAGCATTTGTACAAGCTAAGAAAGATTTCTTTAATGACTTTGTGAGCCTTACTGCTTCGTTGCGTTACGATAAAGCAGAATTTTTTGATGGATATGTAACACCACGTTTAGGATTGTTATTCAACATTTCAGAGGAACAAAATGTGCGCGTATCTTATCAGCAAGGATTTAGAAACCCTACCAATCAAGATCAATACATAGCTCTTGATGCTGGTCAAGCTATTTTGTTAGGTTCTTCTCCAGATAGTATCGAGCGTTATGACCAAACGGTTACATTGGAAAATGGTTCTTCAGCTCGAATTACCGGAGACTATATTTTTTCTCAAGCAAGATTGTTGAATGGCGCTGCTGCCAACTTAGAAAATGTGCACGCTGAGTTTGTACGTTCTTTTGATATAGGGTACCGTTACAATTCAAATGGATTTACTTTTGACCTAAGTGCTTATTATAGTGATTACGATGACTATATTGGTTCAACCAACGTTATAGTTCCTGTTTTAGGCGCTGGAGTCACAAATCCAATTGCTGAAGAGAACTATGCGATTTACAGTGTTGATTCTAATCAAAATGAGGACTTTAAATCTTATGGTGTAAACATAAGTGCTACTCAAGCTCTTAACAGAAATCTTCTTGTTAATTTAGTATATGAGTTTAATGAATTGGATTATACTCTAGGTAATGACCCTACATTTGAAACCTCTTGGAATACACCTAAACACAGAATTAAAGCGGGTCTTAACGGTAATTTTAATCCAATTTCATTTAATGTGAACGCCCGTTACAATTCAGAGTACATGTTTGAGTCTACATTTGTTGATGAAATGATTGATGCAAACACTGTTGTTGATGCCCAAATCACGTTAGACCTTGCCAAGTTAAATGCCAAGCTACGTGTTGGAGGAAATAACATTGGCGGAAATGAATTTGTAAGTCTTGCGGGAAGTGGACGTATTGGTAGTGTTTACTACACGTCTATTTTGTTTGACTTCTAATAAAAATTAATAAACGACAAAAAGCACTCAAAATTGGGTGCTTTTTTTTTGGATTAAAGCCATGAATTCTTGCTTTAATTCGCCTATATTTGCACTCGAATTTAATAAGCCAAACGGCTAACACATAAAACAATTCTTCGACTATGTCACAGAGCACAGGTAAAGTATCCCAAGTCATTGGTCCTGTAGTAGATGTATCTTTTGACACTGCTGTTACCACACTTCCAAATATTTACGATTCATTAGAAATCAAGAAAAACGACGGATCTACTTTGGTCCTTGAAGTTCAATCGCATATTGGTGAAGACCAAGTACGCACTATTTCTATGGACTCTACCGATGGACTTGAGCGCGGAGCCGAAGTGCTTGCTACGGGTAATCCAATCCAAATGCCTATTGGCGAAGAAGTATATGGACGACTTTTTAACGTAATTGGAGATGCTATTGATGGTATTGGCGATTTGCCAAAATCTGGCAAGAATGGACTTCCTATTCACCGTCAAGCACCTGCGTTTGAAGACCTATCAACTTCTACCGAAGTGCTTTTTACAGGTATCAAAGTAATTGACCTTATTGAGCCTTACGCAAAAGGAGGTAAAATTGGACTATTTGGTGGTGCAGGTGTAGGTAAAACCGTACTTATTCAAGAATTGATTAACAACATTGCCAAAGGGCACGGTGGACTTTCTGTATTTGCCGGAGTGGGTGAGCGTACCCGCGAAGGAAACGACTTGTTGCGCGAGATGCTAGAGTCAGGGATTATCAAATACGGTGATGAGTTTATGGAGTCTATGGAAAATGGCGGTTGGGATTTGTCTAAAATTGACAAAGATGCCATGAAAGAATCTAAGGCAACTTTCGTATTTGGTCAGATGAACGAGCCACCAGGAGCACGTGCACGTGTGGCACTTTCTGGGCTTACTGTTGCTGAGTATTTCCGTGACGGAGCAGGTTCAGATCAAGGAAAAGACGTACTATTTTTCGTTGATAATATCTTCCGATTTACACAAGCTGGCTCTGAGGTGTCAGCACTTCTAGGGCGTATGCCATCAGCGGTAGGATATCAACCAACATTGGCAACAGAAATGGGTGCCATGCAAGAGCGTATTACCTCAACCAAAAAAGGTTCGATTACTTCTGTGCAAGCGGTTTACGTACCTGCAGATGACCTTACCGATCCAGCACCAGCTACAACCTTTGCGCACTTAGATGCAACTACAGTACTTTCACGTAAAATTGCCGAGCTTGGTATTTACCCTGCAGTGGATCCGTTAGATTCTACCTCACGTATTTTGACACCTGAAATTTTAGGTGATGAGCACTACAACTGTGCACAGCGTGTAAAAGAGTTATTACAGCGTTACAAAGAATTACAAGACATTATCGCCATTCTAGGTATGGAAGAATTGTCTGAAGAAGACAAGCTTGCCGTAGCTCGTGCAAGACGTGTACAACGCTTCTTATCGCAACCCTTCCACGTGGCAGAGCAGTTTACTGGTATTCCTGGAGTTTTGGTTGATATTAAAGATACCATCAAAGGCTTTAACATGATTATGGACGGTGAGTTAGACCACCTTCCTGAAGCAGCATTTAACCTTAAAGGTACTATTGAAGAGGCTATTGAAGCCGGTGAGAAAATGCTTGCAGAAGCAAACGCATAATTCGTATGTATTTAGAAATTGTAAGTCCAGAAGCTACGCTATTCCAAGGAGAGGTAGAGGCTATTTCTGTTCCTGGAGTGCAAGGCTCGTTTCAGGTACTCAATCATCACGCAGCTGTGGTGTCTACGCTTGTTAAAGGCGAGGCAAAAATTCAAGGAAAAATGGAAATTGCCGAGGCGTTTCAATCTCTTTTTAACCAAAAGGGAAACGAAACCTTTTTGACACTCCAAAACGGTGGTACCTTAGAAATGAACGGCAATAAAGTTATTTTGCTTGTAGATTAAGTACTGCCTTTTTTGCTCGTTCAAATCGGGTAACCGTAATTTCTACATCATGAAACGTCATTTGACCTTACTGATTTTAGGTACGCTCTTATTTTCAATATCATTAAGAGCACAAACTCAACTGAACGAGGTTGTAGTTTCTTCCCCCAGATTGAATGTTCCATTTTCGGAAGATTCTAAATCGGTAACGGTAATTACAGCTAAACAAATTGCCGAAACCCCAGTAACCAGCTTGGCAGACTTACTCCGTTTACAAGCCGGTGTTGACGTGCTGCAACAAGGGATTGAAGGCGCAAATGCAGACATTTACCTTCGTGGTGGAACGTATAGCCAAGTACTGCTATTAATTGATGGTATCCGTGTGGACGATCCACAAACCGGACACCATACGCTAAACAGCGCATTGCCCCTAGAGGTTATTGAGCGCATTGAAATTGTAAAAGGACCTGCTGCTCGAATTTATGGGCAAAATGCCTTTACAGGTGCTATAAATATCGTTACCAAAAAAGTTGGTAGCAACAAGGTTACCCTCACCGATCGAATAGGGAGTTTTGATACCGACCAATTTGGTATTACCGCTCAGCATGCTGGAGAAAAGCTACAGCATATAGCACATGTTTCGTTGCAAGAAAGTGATGGCTATAGATACAACACCGACTTTCAGAATTTCCATGTATTTACAAAAAGCAATCTTGCAGCTGGTGCAAATCGGTTAAGTCTTATGACGATGTTTACCGAACGAAAGTTTGGCGCTAACGGTTTTTACAGAGCTACTTCGGCGAAAGACCAATATGAAGAAACGCAAAGCAGCTTGGTGGCACTAACAAGTACTGTCTCGAGTGAAAATCAAAAGTGGACATGGACACCTAGAGTGTTTTGGAAACGTGGTCAAGATGAATACGTATATGTAAGGAGTAATCCTTCGGTGTTTCGAAACCTACACATTACTAATAGACTGGGTGCATCTGTAGATGTAAAAAACACAAACGCATGGGGAGCTACAGGCGTAGGAGTTGAGCTTTCGAGTGTAAACATTCAAAGCAATAATTTAGGCGATAGAAATAGAACTATTGCACACCTGTTTTTTGAACACCGATTTTCATCTGGTGCACTTGATATAACTCCTGGATTTGCGTGGAGCAATTACTCCGACATGGGTGGTTTTTTCTATCCCGGAATTGATGTTGGCTACCGTTTAGGGCAAAACTTAAAACTGACCTACAATACGGGTTATACTTATCGCATTCCTACCTATACCGATTTATATTATTTGAGCCCTACAACAAAAGGAAATGCAGACTTATTGCCAGAGGAAGCCTTGAGCCACGAAATTTCTTTGCGATATAAGGCTAAAAATTGGTCTATTGAAACGGCAATATTTAAGCGCAATGGCGAAAACTTGATTGACTTTGTCAAAAAATCTCCTAATGATGAGGCTTGGATAGCTGAAAATATCAGTGGAAAAATTACCACAGTTGGTGGTGAGCTAAATGCCCAATGGCGATATCGCATTGGAAAGCAGACACACTCGTTAGGGGTTTCTTATGCTTATTTAGAAGACGATTATATTAAATCCGTGTATTCAAAATATGCACTTAACTTTTTAAAGCACGATGTAAATGTGAACCTAACAAAGCAATTTACACCTCGTTTTACCTCCACGGCTTCCTACCGATACGCCAAGCGTGCTCTGGGCGAAAACTACCAGCTTTTCAATTTACAATTGAGCTACACGCTGAATACCAAATGGCGTATGGAGCTGCAAGGACGTAATTTATTTGATGTAACATACTTTGAGAATTTGATTCCCATGCCTAAAGCACATGGACTCATTTCATTACACTACACGCTTTAGTCGTTGGTACTAAGTGCATCAATTTCTGCATAAATGAGGTGGGTTTCCCAACCCCGATACGCTAAGTATTGATAAAGCTTTTGTTTGCGCACTTGAAGTGAGTTCCCAGCTAATTGCTGCCATTTTTTGCTACTGATACTGCTTATTTTTTCCAGATAAGCTTGTTCGTCTATGGTTAAAAGCGCTTTTCGAATATCATAGTCCGAAATAGCACGTGCTTTCAACTCGCGAGTGATGCGCAATTTGCCCCAATGCTTTATGGAAAATTTGCCATGTGCAAATTGCTGCGCAAAACGGCTTTCGTTAAGGTAATTTTCGGCAACCAATGTTCCTGTAATTTGCTCCACGGCATCGGGAATCATTTGCATGCTATAAAGTTTGTCTTTGACCTCTTTGTGGCAGCGCTCTTGATAGGCGCAATAGTGACGCAATTTTTCTAGCGCTTCGTGAACCGAGTACGTTTTCATATAGGCTAAAATAAAAAAAGCGGCACTAAGGCCGCTTTTGTTTTATACGTGAATTACTTTTCCTTTTCCATCAAAGAAACGGTAGTGTAAATATGTGTACGCATCGCGTGGGACTACTTTGACCCACTTGTTGTACTCAAAGTACCACTTCATGCGTTCTGATTTCCATCCTTTGGCAACATAAGCTGCTATAAAGGGATGCAAGTGCAACACAATTTTTTTCTTTTTGTGTTTTGGATTTGCTAAAATCTTCTCTAAGTCTGCTTTTATCTTGTCTATCAAAACAATTGGTGCTTCAACCTCTCCATTAATGTTGGGGTTTGGCTCTGTGGTTTTGATATCCATTTCGGGACGAACACGCTGACGCGTCATTTGTATAAGCCCAATTCTACTTGGAGGTAGAATTTTATGCTTAGCACGGTCGCTGTCCATTTCCTTACGAAAGTGTTCAAAAAGCTTTTTCCTGTTTTCTTGGCGTATCATGTCAATGAAGTCAACTACAATAATGCCTCCCATATCGCGCAAGCGCAATTGTCGGGCAATTTCGGTAGCGGCAATCATATTTACTTCTAAGGCAGTATCTTCTTGATTTTTTGCCTTATTGGATCGGTTACCACTGTTAACATCAATAACGTGAAGGGCTTCGGTGTGTTCGATAATCAGATAAGCACCTCTATTCATGGACACAGTGCGCCCAAAAGATGCTTTGATTTGTCGTTCAATTCCAAAGTGCTCAAAAATAGGCACCTGGCTTTTAAATAGCTTAGCAATATTTACTCTCTCTGGGGCAATTTGCTCCAGATACTCTTTAACTTCAGTTAGTAATTCAGGATCGTCTACGTGAATTCCAGTAAACCCATCGTCAAAAATATCTCTCAAAATAGAGGAAGCTCTGTTGAGCTCGCTCAATACTCTAGAGGGATAATCTGCTTTTTGGATTTTCTTACACATCCCAACCCAACGGTTATACAAATCTTGTAAATCTTTGTCGAGTTCGGCTACTTTTTTGCCTTCAGCCACGGTTCGGATAATAACACCAAAACCTTTTGGCTTGATACTCATTACGAGCTTTTTTAAGCGGTTCTTTTCTTCGCGTGTAGAAATTTTCTGTGATATAGACACACGGTCCGAAAAAGGCACCAATACCAAATACCTACCCGCCAAGGACAATTCCGAACTGATACGGGGTCCTTTGGTGGAGATGGGTTCTTTGATAATTTGCACAAGTAGAGATTGATTTGCCTGAACAGCATCGGTAATGATACCGTCTTTGTTAATTTCAGGCTCTAAAGGGTATTTTTTCAGCGAAAAATCCTTGATTTTTCCTGTACCAGCACGCTTGATAAATTTTAACAGCGTAGTCACTTTTGGACCCAAATCGTGGTAATGCAAAAACGCATCTTTTTCATAGCCTACATTTACAAATGCGGCATTCAAACCAGAAAGGGTTTTTTTGACTTTTGCTAAAAAAATATCACCTACGTGAAATTTATTATCTTCAATTTCTTTGTGAAACTCAACGAGCTTTCCGTCTTTGAGTAAGGCAAAATCAACTGCAGAGGATCGTGAACGAATAATTAGTTCTTTACTCACAATAATGATTTTTAGTTCCACAATAGGTGGAACAATTGAACAATTTTATTTCGGTGGGAATAATGCTAGTTTGAACAGTACTAGGAGGATTCCATGTCAAAGAACGTGGGGCGTTCAGGAATTACAGAAGCCTATTTCTTCTTGTGTCTGTTTGCACGGCTTCTTTTCTTACGCTTATGCGTGGCTACCTTGTGTCTTTTTCGTTTTTTACCACTTGGCATATGTTATTGTCTAAAATAATTAATAAAATGTGAACGTTACTTAACGGCCACTTTTGCTTTTACTTTCTCCAAGAAAACCTTTGCAGGCTTAAATGAAGGGATGTTGTGTGCAGGAATATCGATAGTTACGTTTTTAGAAATGTTACGTCCTTTTTTAGCTTTACGGGCTTTAATCACAAAGCTGCCAAATCCACGTAAATATACGTTCTCACCAGATTCAAGTGCACCTCGAACTTCTTTCATAAAATGATTTACAATCTCTTGCGCATCACTTTTTTCTACTCCTAATTTGTTTGAAATATTTGTTACAATTTCGGCTTTTGTCATCCTTAAAATTTTTAGTGGTTGTAAATTTTAGGTCTGCAAATATAAAAATTTAATTGATACGTTAAGGGCAACTTAGACACACAAATGTCATTCTTTGCATGTATTTTTGACACAATGAACATATTCACTTCCAAATTGTTAGCGTGGTATGCGCAATATAAGCGCGACCTACCATGGCGGCATTCCAACGACCCATATATCATTTGGCTTTCTGAGGTGATTTTGCAGCAAACACGAATGGCACAAGGGCTGCCGTATTACGAACGATTTTTAGCGCAGTACCCCACCGTTAAAGATTTAGCTAACGCCAATGAAGATGAGGTACTGAAACTATGGCAAGGACTTGGTTATTATTCCAGAGCTCGAAACCTGCACAAAGCGGCAAAAGAAGTGGCAAATCAACAAAATGGCATCTTTCCAAATACCTACAAAAAGCTAATCGCTTTACCGGGCGTCGGGCCTTACACCGCAAGTGCTATTGCGTCTATTTGTTTTGATGCGCCTACTGCAGTCGTGGACGGGAACGTGTATCGTGTGCTGGCACGCTATTTTGATGTAGAGATTCCAATCAACAAACCGGAAGGAGTTAGGTATTTTCAGGAGTTGGCACAGTCGTTAATCGATACCAAAAAACCAGGAATATATAATCAAGCCATAATGGAATTTGGTGCTTTGCAATGCACTCCAAAACAACCACTTTGTACAAGTTGCCCGATTGAAGAAAATTGCCAGTCACGTGCAAAAAACACCATTGGCATCCGACCACAAAAAATCAAAGCCAAAGCGGTTAAAAATCGATTTTTTCATTATTTGGTGCCCTTTGATAGCAAGCAAAACACCTTGCTTCAACGAAGAGAGGGAAAAGATATTTGGCATGGCTTGTATGAATTTCCACTTTTGGAGGCAGACTGTATTTTGACCGAAAAAGCTTTAAAATCCCACCCCGATTTGCCCACTTGGGCAACTACGGCAAAATGGACAAAATTTGAAGATAAGGTGATGACGCATAAATTATCGCATCAAAACTTACATACGCATTTTTGGATTTTGGAAGAGGTCGAAAAATCACTGCCAACTCCATGGAGTGATGTGCCAAATTTTGGTGTTCCGCGTCTCATTGAGCGATTTTTGCAGAAGTTCAATCGATAGTGTACATTTGATTTAAAATCTATTATGAGCGGAACACTGAATAAAGTTATGTTGATAGGGCACTTAGGCGACAAGGTCAAGGTAACCTATTTTGATGGCGGAAACTGTCTAGGACGATTTCCTATTGCCACTAACGAAATCTACACCAGGAAGCAAACAGGGGAAAAAGTAACCAACACCGAGTGGCACAATGTGGTGGTTCGTAACAAAGCCGCTGAAATTTGCGAAAAATACCTAAAAAAAGGCGATCGTGTTTATGTTGAAGGACGCATCAAAACCCGCAAATGGCAAGGTGAAGACGGTAAAGACCGTTACTCTACAGAAATTCACGTTGATGATTTTACCTTTTTGACACAACGCCCAACAGACGCTGTTGCTCCACCTGCTCAGCCAGACCAACAACAGCCCATACAGCCATCCCAACCCGCAAGCGATGACGACTTGCCTTTCTAAACCCTAATCGTTGGAGATACCCTATTTCGTCTTTGGCTTTGAAACACTCGAAACTGTAAAAGTGGTTTTATTGTTACTGCTTTTGCTTGGCTCAGCACTTGTTTCTGGGGCTGAAGTTGCTTTTTTTTCGCTAGCGCCTTCATACATTAAAGAAGCAACAAATGCATCGAATAAATCTGAGCGTATCATTGCGCATTTACGTAAAAATCCAAGGCGGCTTTTAGCAATTATTTTGTTGCTTAACAATCTTATCAATATTGCTACAGTACTTGTTTTTGCATCGTTGACCACATTGTTTTTTGAGTCTATTCCGCAGCCGTGGTTACAATTTTTGTTGGAGGTCGGAATTATTACCGCAGTAGTGCTGTTGTTTGGTGAAATCTTACCAAAAATATACGCCAACAAAAACCCAATAGGCTTTGCCAAGCGTATGGCGTTACCCATTTACGTATTAGACCAATATGTGTTTTTTGCGCTAACATACCCGATGAGTTATTTGACATTTGTGTTGCAAAAACGCTTAGGGAAAACGAAGTCAAATATCTCGGTTGATCATTTGTCACAAGCGCTTGAAATGACCGATGATTCTGAAACTACCCTAGATGAACAAAAAATTTTAAAAGGAATTGTGACCTTCGGTAACACCGAAACCAAACAGGTAATGTGTCCGCGAATAGACGTATTTGCTTTGGAAGAAAAGATTGCATTTACCGATGTTATTGAGCAAGTTGTTGCAAAAGGGTTTTCACGAGTACCTGTTTTTCGCGAAACCATAGACACCGTTATTGGGGTGCTTTATGTAAAAGATTTGCTTCCCCATTTGAACAAGAAAAAATTTGATTGGATTACCTTGTTACGTGAGCCATACTACGTTCCCGAAAACAAAAAATTAGACGATTTATTGGAAGAGTTTCAGTCCAAAAGAATTCATTTAGCCGTAGTAGTGGATGAGTATGGCGGTACTTCAGGTGTAATTTCACTTGAGGACGTCATCGAACAAATTGTGGGTGATATTAGTGATGAATTTGACGAAAACGACATCAGTTACTCCAAACTAAACGAAACTACATTTGTATTTGATGGGAAAACGTCACTAAAAGATTTTTACAGTGTTTTAAAACTCGATAACGCTGCGGAATTTGAAGCCAATAAAGGCGAGTCTGAGACCATAGCAGGATTTGTGCTGGAGCAGTTGGGCTCGTTTCCCAAAGTAAAAACAGCAATGAAGTTTAAAAATGTGATTTTCACTATCGAAGCTGTAGACCGAAAGCGCATCAAACAACTTAAAGTAGAATTGCGCACATGATACGCTTCGTGATTTTAGCGTTTATCATTTTGGGTTGTCAATCACCGACACCAAAACCAAAAGCACAACTTGCGTTAACGTATCCAACACCTCAATACAAATTCTTCTCCAACGACTGTACATATGCATTTGAATACAATCACTTGGCTGTGCCACAAACGTTGTCTTCCTGCGGCGTTACCTTAGATTACCCCGCGCTAAATGCAAAGCTATATCTCACATATTTTGACTTGACTAAGTCATCTTTAGACACGCTGTTGTTGGATTTTGATAAGCGCCTGCAAATGTTTGGTAAAGAAGCTTTTCAAATGGATGAAAGTACTTTTGAAAACAAAGCACAAAATTTATTCGGGTCGTGTATAGTTATAGTAGGTAACTCCCCATCAAACGTGCATTTTTTTGGTACAGACTCCAAAAAACACTATCTCACAGGGTCGTTGCTTTTTGAATCAGCGCCCAACTACGATTCTTTAGCACCCGCTATTCTATATGTTAAAAATGATGTGCAAAAGCTTCTTGAGACGCTACGTTGGGACTAAGCTTTTTCCTTTTTAGTAGCGCAACATGCTTTTTGGCAATCTGCTGCACAAGCTTTTCTGTCCATGTCTTTTTTGCCGTCTTTACAACACTTTTTGTCGCAAGATTTGTCGCAAGTTTTTTTGTCTTTGCAGCAAGGCTTATCACAATCCTTACCACATTTTTTTCCTTCTTTAAGTTGAGAATACGGAGCGCTAGCTTGTGCTTCACCTACCGTGTAATCGGTGCCAAGTCCTTCAACAGTAGCACGAATGGCATCAAACGAAGTTACTGATGGGTCAAAAGACACATAGGCAGTTTTACCTTCAAAATCTACTTTTGATGACATAACACCTTCAGATACAGCTACTTTCTTCTCGATACGAGCGGCGCATCCCATCTCACATGTCATACCTTCAATCGGGAATGAAATATGAGACA
>JAFMFL010000025.1 GCA_017856205.1 Flavobacteriaceae bacterium | reverse complement strand
GCCAGCCAATCGTAATTGTTTTTGACCACCATAATCAAATCGCCTGTGGCGAGTTCGGGTTCTTTGCCCAAAATTTGGGTACGAATTTGTTTGTTGTATCCGTTGGAGCGTTTGTTGGAGCGCACAATACAGGCTGTTTCTTCCCTCCCCACTTTGCGGAATGCTTCTTCAATAGCATCTTGAATTTCGTAGCCATCTTGAAGTCTAACAATATCTGGAAATCGAGCCAAAATAAACTGAAATTGAGTGGTTTGCCCCGAAGTGAGTTGCTGCCGAATTCGAGTGGCGTTAAATAAAATCCCCGAATCTTTTCCCTGTCGGACTACCTCGTTGAGTTCAATTTCATGTGGCGTAAGTCCGTGTTCCATGGTCAATACACGAGCATCTAAGGCAGGGCTTAGTTCGGTGTGTACGGGAGGAAGTTGGGCAGTATCACCTACCAACAAAAGTTTACAATCTTCGCCAGCATGGACGTAATGAATAAGGTCATGCAAGAGCGAGCCGTTTTCAAAAAGTTTGCTTTGCTGTTGTTGATCGGCAATCATAGAGGCTTCATCGACCAAAAAAAGCGTGCGTTTAAATTTGTTCTTTTGTAGTTTAAATTTTAAATTTCCTTGACGCTCTTGTTGCGCAAAATAAATGCGTTTATGAATGGTATATGCGGGGCGGTTGGCATATGCCGCCATGACTTTAGCAGCACGTCCAGTGGGTGCTAGCAGCTCGGTTTTGTAGCGCAGCGAACCAATGGACTTTACCAATGTCCCAATAAGTGTCGTTTTCCCAGTCCCAGCAAAGCCTTTAAGCATAAAAATCTCGTTATCTTTAGATGACACTAAAAATGCTGCCAAGTCTTGAAGGGCTTGCGCTTGAATGGGCGTGGGTGCAAACGGAAAATTTTGCTTTAACTGAGAAACAAAAGCGGATAAATTCATTGGTTAAAAGTAGGAATGTTTTATGTAAAGGCGTAGCGAAGGAAAAAAATTGTAAATTTGTTTGCATCAAAATCATACGTTGACATGAAAAAAATCTTACTCCCCGTACTTTGGATACTTATCCTCTTCTTTGGTTATAAGTTGTATAATTCCATTTATGAGCCCATTCAATTCAACAAAGTCAAAACCGAACGCTACGCAGACGTTATCCGTACCCTAAAAGACATTGGTAGTGCGCAAGTAGCGCACAAAAGTGTAATTGGTGTATATGCGCAAGACTTTAAAAGCTTAGTGGAATTTGTGGATACAGCGCAATATGTGCTTATCGAAAAAAGAGATTCCAGTTATTTAGAATACGACCGTGTGTATAGAATCGATATGCTAAAAGAGGTGCAAATTATTGATACCCTTGGATTTGCATCTGTAAAAGATTCACTTTTTGGTACTTCTAATCACTACAAAAACATGGCAACAGTTCCTGTAAAAGGCGTTGACGCTACGTTTAACATGAAGTCAGATGTTATTGACAAAAACGGATATCAAGTGCCCGTATTTGAAGTAAGTGTGGATAAAGATATTGTACTACACGATCAAGACCCGTATTTGTTAGAACAAGAAAAAGCAACCGTTTCTGTAGATGGTGTAAATGGCCCAGCCATTATTTTGGGTTCACTTTCTGAGGTTAGCACCAACGGAAATTGGCCCACCATTTACGATGCAGGAACACAAGAATAAAACATCTAAAAACAGTACCGTTTTGTCCATTCACGTACACGTGGGTGGACTTTCTTTTTTTACCTATAACAACAAAAACCAAAAGGCCACACCAGTCATTCGCAAAAAGTTTGCAAACCACACCCCCATTGAAAAACTACATGAAGAAGTTTTTAGCGTACTAAAGGCACAACAACTTCTAGAGAAATCATTTACAGAAGTACGCTGCAGCGTTGAAAATAATTTGGCTACTCTAGTGCCAAAATCCTTATTTGAAGAAAACTCCCTCCACGAATACGTTCAAAAAGATATTGCCATAGAAGCAAATGATTTTGTTACCTATGACATTCTTCCAAATGCAGATTGGGTGTGCGTTTATGTGCCGTTTGTAAACGTAAACAATATGCTGATAGATGCCTTTGGGGCATTTAAATACTATCATGCGGTTAGCGTTTGGCTGCAAGCCTTAGCATCACACAGCAAGGCAGACGGTGAATTGGTGTGGAGTTTATACAAAGAAAATAACCATTTGCATGTAGCGCTTCTCAGAAATAAAAAACTTCAATTTTACAATTGTTTTGAAGCTGCTAATCCAAAAGACGTAGCCTATTATATGTTACTGTCGGCAAAGGAAAACAATGTCAGCCCCAATGAGGTGCCCTTATTTGTGACTGGAGATATTGTCGCCGAAGATACTACCTACAAAGAATTACACACGTTTGTGCGTAGTTTAAACTTTCTTCTGCCAGAGCATAACTTTCTATTTGAAACGCCAAGATTGCATGCCCACCAAGACTTTTGCGTGTTAAATTTACTCTAATGCGCATTATTTCAGGAACTCTAAAAGGAAGGCGTATACATCCACCAAAAAACCTTCCTGTGCGCCCCACTACCGACAGGGCAAAAGAGGCCCTTTTTAATATTTTGATGCATCAATATGCTTTTGAAGAAACAACCGTTTTGGATTTGTTTGCCGGAACGGGAAGCATCAGCTATGAATTTGCCTCACGTGGAGCACAACAGATTGTAGCCGTAGATAAAAATGCAGCATGCACCAAATTTATATCGCAAACTGCCGATGAGTTAGCACTTCCAATTACGGTTGTTCGTGCCCCTGTGTTAAGCTTTTTAGAGCGGATAACCACAAGTTACAGCTTTATTTTCGCTGATCCGCCTTATGCCTTTTCCAAAGAAGAATATCGTGGTTTAGTTGATACTATTTTTAGTAAAAATGTTGTGCAAAACGATGGACTGCTTATCGTAGAACACGCCGAGCAAATAGAACTCTCAGACCTCAATCGTTTTACAGAAGCCAGAAGTTACGGTGGTTGTGTGTTCTCGTTTTTTGAAGGGTGATTACTGCTTTCCTGCACGGAACAGGTATTCCTTTTCGGCTTTAGTTAGGCTTTCGTAGCCCGAAGCAGCAATTTTATCCAAAATAGCATCTATCTTTTTTTGATCAACCCCCGAAGCAGTTTTGGTGCTGCGTGTTCTTTTGGTCGTCTTTTTTTTGGGTTTTGATGCATCAAAAAGCGATGTAAACGCATCTACCATACGCATAAACCAGGCGCCAATATCGTTGCCTTTTAAAAATTCACGTTGATATAGATAGCCCCAAAGTGCGCCACCCAAATGGGCAATATGTCCTCCAGCATTTGAGGTTGGAATTTGCACCACATCTAAAAAAATAAATATGAGTGCAACATATTTTAAGGGAACAGAAAACATAAACACTCGTATGGGAGAGTTTGGCATATAGGATGCCATAAACACCAAAACTGCCATCACACCTGCCGAACTCCCAATGAGCATTGAAGACCTAGACTGAAAGGCAGGAAATATATTATAGGAAAGCAAGTAAATCAGTCCGCCTACTACAATACCCACAAAAAAGGTGTTGAGCAACAAGCGTGCTTTAAATAAATTGAGCATCAAACCACCTGCGATGTAAAGCAAGAGCATATTCCAAAAAATATGTCCCAGCGAGCCGTGAAAAAATCCGTAGGTGATAATCGTCCAAGGACGTGTGAGTACTGTATTGATATCGGCAGAAAGCTCAAAAAATGTCAGCCAATTTGAAAAAGAACTATTGAATAAAAACAACAGCGTGTTGAGCAATAACGGCACTACAAAGAGCAACGCCATTATGGCAATAAGCCGTTCCATCACATTAAATCTAGCGTATCTTACACGTATGTTCTGCCACAAATCCATTAATTCCAACGGTTTTGGTTAAACTGATTGCGTTTCCAGTACCACATCATTAAGAATCCGGTTATGGCTCCACCCACATGGGCAAAATGCGCAATAGGACCCATGGAATAGGATGAAAATCCAAAGAATAAATCCATCAGTAGAATGAGTGGTACAAAATATTTTGCTTTGATGGGAATAGGCAAAAAGATAAGCATCAACTCGGCATTTGGAAACATAAAGGCAAAGGCGACCAAAACACCATACAATGCCCCCGATGCGCCCACCATACGAACATGAAACAAGGATTGCGTTTGTTGTTGCAATGAATTGTAAATTTCGTCAAGCGGATACCCCTGAAGAACTAACTCATCTACCCACCCTTGAATTTGAAGATGATATACCAAAAGCTGCAACGCAGCTGCTCCAACTCCAGTTGACAGATAAAAAAACAAGAATTTGTTTTTCCCCCACATTTGCGCCAGTGGTGAACCAAACATCCAAAGCCCAAACATATTGAACAAAATATGTGAAATGCTTCCGTGCATAAACATATGCGTCAGCACTTGCCATATGCCAAATAAGTCGTTTTTGGGGTAATGCAATGCCAAAACGTCATACGCCAACTCCCCAACAAACTGACTTCCAATAAAAATCAGCACATTGATTATGATCAGATGCTTAACAATGTCAGGAATGTTTCTCATGGTGAAAAAAAGCGGTCTAACTCTTGTAATGACAACACCCTAAAGGTTGCCTTTCCTTCAGGGGTACGATCGGATTCTTTACAAGATAAAAGGTTGTGTATCAATTCTATTTGTTCGTGTGGTGCCAAGCTGCGTCCGGAAGGAATACTTCGTTGTTTTGCCAACGAACGCGCCATAACATCACGCTGCAAAAACGCATGAACCGTGCCATTTGTCGTCTGTGTCAGCCATTGCTGCAAAAAATGAGGAATATCTTCTATGGCAAATACATCTGGTATAGCAGAAAATTCAATCGTATCATCAACAGCGTTAGCAATAGCAAAACCCATTCCCTCCAATACCTCCTGATGCGCGTTTAACGCGCTAATACTAGGTGTATCAAGCGTTAGTGCAAGCGGCACTGCTAAGGTTTGTGACAGCACCTCTTTGGTTTCCCAAGCACGCATATAGCTTTCGTATAACACTCTTTCGTGCGCCCTACGCTGATGCATCACAAGCACCCCATTTTGGTGTGGTGCAATCAAAAATTTTTGGGCATACTGAAATGAAACAGCAATCTTATCTATTGATGGTGGTAAAATTGACTCAAGAGCCTTTTCTGGGATGATATCATCAAAAGAAAATGACTTCTTAGGGTATTGGGGTTTTGATGCCTGCGCAAAGGGATTAAAGTTTGGATTGACTGAAACACGAGGTGCAACTGGAGCAGCTTTATGCTGCGCATAAGGGGTGTCTAAAGTATTGTCTTTTGAAAAATCTAAAACGGGTGCAATGCTAAACTGCCCCAAACTGTGTTTTACAGCAGCACGAAGTACGGCATAAAGAGCATGTTCGTCCTCAAATTTTACTTCTGTTTTGGTCGGATGTATGTTAATATCCAACTGGTTTGGAGGCACATCTAAATACAAAAAATAGCCTGGCTGATGATTGGGCGAAAGTAAGCCCTCAAACGCTGCCATTACGGCATGATGCAAATAGCCGCTTTTGATAAATCGGTTGTTTACAAAGAAAAACTGTTGATGACGTGATTTTTTAGCAAAACTTGGTTTAAGCACAAAGCCCTTTATTTTTACCAATTCGGTAGCTTCCTCCACAGGAACTAAGCGTTCGTCAAATTTTGGTCCAAACACATGCACAATGCGTTGCCGAGAAGTGGTTGGTGGCAACTGAAACACTTCTGTACCATTGTGGAATAATTCAAAGTGAATATCGTGATGCACCAACGCCACACGGTGAAATTCATCTGTAATATGACGAAATTCTACTGCAGTAGATTTTAAAAAATTACGCCGTGCTGGAATGTTAAAAAATAAGTTTTTTACGGAAACAGAAGTCCCTTCAGCGGCGGTGGTGCGCTGTTGTTGCGTTACTTCAGAGCCCTCAATAGTTATCCGAACGCCCAAATCATCTGCTTTGGTTTTGGTTATGAGCTGAACCTGTGCTACGGCAGCAATACTTGCCAATGCCTCGCCACGAAACCCTTTGGTGTTTAGATTAAAAAGGTCGTCGGCTTTTTCAATTTTGGAGGTGGCATGACGCTCAAAACACATTCTGGCATCCGTTTCGCTCATGCCCGTGCCATTATCAACTACTTGAATATGCGCTTTTCCAGCTTCTTTCACAATAAGTGAAATGCGCGTAGCCCCAGCATCAATGGCGTTTTCGAGCAATTCTTTGACCACAGAGGCGGGGCGTTGTACCACCTCGCCGGCAGCAATTTGATTGGCTACGTGGTCTGGAAGCAATCGAATGATATCACTCATACGCGCTAAAAAATAGATAGATCAAAATCTAACACATAAAGTGCTAGCAATAGCAAAACCGCTATGATGAGTAGTAATCGGGGCGAAACACTTCTATTTCTTCTACTTCGGCTCATATCGCGTGCATCACGCCAATGGGCACCAAAGTCGTTGGTGTTGGGCGTGTCGCGAAACTGTTCAAAAGTAGAACCAAACGCATAGGGGTTTGCCGATTGTTTTCCCTTGTAATATCTGGGAGTATAGTTAAATCGACGGTTTTTTCGTTGTTTTAAAAATGATAATCGCACGTGAGTTGAATGAAACTCAAATGTACAAAAAGCATAAGAAACGCTCACAATACCTATCTTTGTTTTATGATTGAATCTCAACTTCACCAATTGGCGCAATGGTTAGAAACCCCATCAAAAATGGTTATCATTCCACACAAAAACCCTGATGGCGACGCCATGGGAAGCACCTTAGCGTGGCAAAATGTAATGCGTCAGCTTGGACATACGGCAACGGTTCTGGCACCCAATCCCTACCCCACATTTTTGCATTGGATGCCTGGACATGAAGACGTTATCATTTATGAAAATGCGCAAAAGGAAGGCAATAAGCTTATTGCAGAGGCAGATTTTATTTTTACGCTAGATTTTAACACACTCAATCGTATTGATGACATGGGCGTTCGTGTTGCCGAAAGCAAGGCAAAAAAAATTATGATTGACCATCACCAAGAACCTGACAGTTATGCGGATTTGATGTTTTCCGAACCATCCATTGGTTCTACCTGCGAATTGGTGTATCAAATTATTGATGGGCTAGACAAAAAGGATTGTATCAACAAAGAAGTTGCTACCTGTATATACACTGGTATTTTGACCGACACTGGTTCGTTTCGGTTTCCGAGTGTTACCTCGAACACACATAAAGCGGTTGCTGAGCTTATGGATTGTGGGGCAAATCACAGTTATATTCACGAGAAAATTAAAGACACGGCGCGTCCAGATCGATTGAAATTATTGGGTATTGCGTTACAAAATATGGTTTTTTTAAACGATGTTAATACGGCATACATTAGCTTAAGCCAGGACGAACTAGATGAATGTAATTTCCAAAAAGGCGATGCCGAAGGGTTTGTGAACTATGGCTTATCGGTTTCAGGCATTCAAATAGCGGTATTAATGATTGAATACCGCAACGAAGGTGTGGTAAAACTTTCGTTTAGAAGTAAAGGGGATTTAGCTGTAAATACATTTGCTAAAACCTATTTTGACGGCGGAGGACACATCAATGCAGCAGGTGGAATTTCGAAACGCTCTTTAGCAGATACCGAAAGCTATTTTATTGAGTCATTGCGCGCATTTTTTGGATAGCCACTAACTAACCTATTTTTTTGTAAATTTCAACTTTCAAAAATTAAACATGATTAAACAAACCACACTTTTCATAGCATGCCTTTTATTATGTATAGGTTGTTCTACTTCTAAAAATGGATTAGACAAAGGGCTTTATGCCGATATTCAAACCAACAAAGGCAATATCCTTATCCAACTTACATACGATAAAACACCAAACACAGTTGCCAATTTTGTCTCGCTTGCCGAAGGCACCAACAATCAGGTGGATAGCATACACAAAGGAAAACCGTTCTATAACGGTATTGTTTTTCATCGTGTAATTGCGGATTTTATGATTCAGGGCGGCGATCCTAATGGAACAGGACAAGGTGGTCCCGGATACAAGTTTGAAGATGAATTCGTAGATGAACTCAAGCATGATGGCGCAGGGGTACTGTCGATGGCAAATGCAGGTCCAAACACCAACGGAAGTCAGTTTTTTATTACACACAAAGCAACCCCATGGTTAGATGGAAAGCACAGTGTTTTTGGACGTGTGATAGAGGGTCAACATGTGGTGGATTCTATCCAACAAAACGACACTATTGTTGCCGTAGAAATTATTAGAAAAGGCAGTGATGCCAGAAAGTTTAAGGCGGAAAAGGTTTTTGACGCGTACTTTGATGGTATTGAAGAAAGAAAAGCAGCGAAAATTGCAAAATTCGAGAAGACTACATCAGATAAAGCTGCTGCATTAAAAAAACTTAAAGAGCAAGCAACAACTACAAAAAGTGGACTTTCATATGTAATTACAAACAAAACGGAGGGTGCTGCAGTAGTACCAGGCGTTACGGCGTTTACGCACTACGCCGTTTATTTTGAAGACGGTAAACTTTTAGACACCTCTATAGCAGCTGTAGCAAAAGCATACGACATGTACGATTCGCGTCGTGACAACGGCGGTGGTTATAGTCCCATCGAGGCGCGTGTTGACCCTGAAGTAGCTTTAATTCAAGGCTTTAAAGAAGGGTTGTCCCTTCTCAAAGAAGGAGAAAAAGCCACGCTTTACCTCCCCGCTGACATCGCCTATGGCGAGGGAAATGCGGTTATTCCTCCCAATACTACCCTAATTTTTGAGGTAGAAATTGTGGAAGTCCGCGCTGAATGAATCGGCTAACACATCGCTGGACTTTTTTGGGCGTTGTGCTATTTTTTGTTGGTTTATTCATAGTTAAGCATCAACCGTTTTGGGTTGAGCACTATTACGAAGGCTTGTTCTATCCCCTTATTTCAACTCTAAACCAATGGCTTTGGGCAAGATTTCCCTTTTCCATTGGGGATATAGGCTATTGCATTGCCATTCTTTTTGGGTTGTGGTCTTTGAGGAGATTTTCCTTTAGAAGACATATTTGGAAGGTATTATCAATTGTTGGGTTGGTAGTGGTGATTTTTTATACCTCGTGGGGGTTACATTATTTTAAGACGTCCATGCGTGAACAGCGCCAGCTGCTCGATACGCTATCTGTGGAACAACTTAATCTAGCTACAATCCATTATGCGAAAAAACTAACCGCGCTTCACAATAAATTAACTACAACTCCAGAGAAAAAAGTAGTCGTTGACGCATCCACTCAACATATTTTGGCATTAGCTTCAGAAACCATGAAGGCATCTGCGTTGCGACCTCCAAGAATTAATGGCAAGGCAAAAGCGACGCTTTTCCCAACAGTATTGAGTTATATGGGGTTTGGCGGATATGCCAATCCGTTTACACACGAAGCACAAGTAAACACACTCCAACCCAAACTGAAAATCATTACTACCGCATGTCACGAAATTGCACATCAATGGGGCTACGCCGCAGAAGACGAGGCAAATTACATCAGCATTAAAGCAAGCTCTGCGTCTGAAAATGTGTTGGTTGCCTACGCAGGGAATATGTTGGCATTTCAGTACCTCACCAATGCCTTATATCATTACGATGTTGATAGGGCAAAAGAACAGTATCAATCAGTCCCAAAAGGGGTTATAGCTCATTTTCAAGAAGTGCGTGCCTTTTGGCAACGGTATCAAAATCCGTTTGAGCCTCTTTTTAAAAAGAGCTACGACCAATACCTAAAAGCAAACCACCAACAAGAAGGGATTAAAAGCTACTCGTTGGTGGTGGGTTTATTGGTGGATGATGTTGTTAGTCTAAAATAACAGGCGCACCTTCCGCTTCCGCTTTAGCAACGGCAGCATCAGCTTTTAGAGCCAAAGCATCCACTTTAACAGATAACATATTGGCTAAGGCTACGGCCATATCATAGCTTTCCATATGCATTTTGGTAGGCCCATATGTGTTGTAATAAAATCCGCGTGAAGCCACTGATAGTCTGTTAGAAAGCGTTGGTGTATCCTTCTCTCCTACTTCTTTTTTGGCAGGGCTTCCGTTGATATGCTTATCAAGCGCTAATTGCTGTTCTTGTAAATCATAGACCATCTGGTGTAGTTCCTGTGGTTGCCCTTGTGTATAAGACAAGCTGCGTTTTAATGCCTTAATTTTTTTGATAGTGACATCAAACTTCTTACGCATTTGTTCCACACGAACAAATAGTGCATTTAGTTTTTGAGCATATTCATCGTGGGATGCTGCTTGTGGATTGTCCAAAACATTTTGGCGGATACGTTTCACTTCAAAAGCTTGCTTTTTAGCCAATGAAGTCAATACTCCGTGATGCTTTTTGAACAATTCTACAGCATACAGTCCTTCAGGAACATTCATGCGAAGCCCACGTCCACGGTCTTTATCGGCCTCGATGTCAATTGCTGAGGGCATGGTTTGGCGCAAGTCCCAAGAAACACGATGAACACCTTTAGTATAGTCCCCTGAAACCTCAGCAACTACTTCATCGTTAGAATTGCTGATGCGCAACAGTGCCGAAGGCTTTTGCTCGTTTAGTTCAGCATCAAGTTCATTCCAACCTGGAAATGGAACATCTTGCTTGTTTTTATTTAGTTCCTTTTCGGCTTTTTTCCGCGCTGCTTGCTGCGTTTTAATGTCTTCAGCAACATAAAACGTAAACTGTGCACCGTAGGGTGGATTTTTTGCCGTATAAAAAGAAGCTCCTTGACTAGAAGTTCCTCCACGAGTTTCGATATACTGCAATGCGGTTTTAACAGGAAATAATTTTGCCCCTTGCGCAAGTTTTTCTTCTGTAATTTCACGAAGTGGACTATAATCGTCTAACACATAAAAGCTGCGCCCAAAAGTAGCGGCTACAAGGTCATTTTCACGCTTTTGTATTGCCAAATCTCGTACCGAAATGGTAGGCATTCCTTTGCTAAACTTATGCCATTTTTCTCCTTGATTTAAGCTGATATATACTCCATATTCCGTGCCTAAAAACAATAAATTTGGATTCACATGGTCTTGTACCAAACGCCAAACAAGTGTACCTTCAGGAATACCATTTGCAATGGATTTCCACGACTTTCCTCCGTTAGTTGTTTTGTATAAATAAGGGCTGTAATCACCAAATTTATGGTTGTCCAATGCCACGTAGGCAACATTGGCGTCAAACAAGTCGGCTTTGATATCGTTTATGAACGCTGTTGCAGGAACACCCGGAAGTTTATCTACCGTTTTTGAAGTCCAAGTAGCACCGCCATCTTTTGTGGTGTGTAGCAATCCGTCATCTGAACCTGCATATAAAATATGCTCATCTTGAGCAGATTCTGCCAATGAAGTAAGCGTATTATAGGTTGACATGGCATATACATCCCATGCGCCATCCCAACTTTGTTGACGCCCCATAATCGGGAGCGATAAACGCTCTTCGTTCTTGGTTAAATCAGATGAAATAGGCGACCAACTATCTCCCCTATTTTCTGACCGCCACACACGCTGCGAACCAAAATACAAGCGCTTTGGGTCATGCTGACTGACCAAAATCGGCGAATCCCAATTAAATCGTTCATAAGCTTCGTCAAGTCCATTTTGGGGGCGGATATAGACTGCTTCGTCAGTGGTGCGATCTACACGATACAGATTCCCTTGCTGCGATTGTGCATACACAATATCTGGATTTCCTGGCTCGGTGGCTGGTTGGTGCCCATCTCCACCCAATAACACAAACCAATCGGCATTGGCAATGCCATTACTTCTAAACGTACGTGAAGGTCCACCCTGCGTGTTATTATCTTGTGTGCCGCCAAAAATGTTATAAAACGGATAGGCGTCATCTACCGCCAACTTATAGAATTGCGTTAGCGGAAGGTTGTTTACAAATTTCCAATTTTGAGTGTTGTCAAAAGTCTCATACAAACCTCCGTCTGTACCAATCAACAAATAATTAGGGTCATTTTCTTTAAATACCAATGCATGACTGTCAACATGCTTTTTGGTTTCGTTCATCTGATAAAAGGTTTTTCCTCCATTTTCTGAAACCAAAACATAATTGTTCATCAAGAAAATTTTATCAAACACATGCGGGGAGGCGATCAGTTCTTGGTAGTAATGCGGACCTGTACCACCTGAAACGGTATCGGACATTTTTGTCCAACTTTCACCGCCATTTTCTGAGCGATACACCGCACCTTTCCGACGTTCCAGCTCTACAGCAGCATACAATACATCTGGTTTTTGAGATGAAATTGCTAGCCCAATTTTCCCCATGTCAACTTTAGGCAAGCCTGTTGTTAGTTTACGCCATGTATCTCCACCATCAACAGACTTGTACAAGGCTGTGCCAGGACCACCGCCCATATAGGCAGCTACGTTACGATGACGTTGCCAACTTGCAGCATATAACACATCTGGATTTCTTGGGTCAATGACTACATCTGTTAGACCTGTCCACTCGTCTAGCTCAATGGTTTGCTTCCACGTGGTACCGCCATCTGTAGATTTATATAATCCTCGCTCACCGCCAGAACTCCAAAGGGGTCCTTGTGAGGCTACCCAAATAGTGTTTGAGTCATTGGGGTGCACAATAATTTTTGAGATATGCTCCGATTTTTTTAAGCCTTTATTGTTCCATGTCTTACCACCGTCTCGACTAACATAAATACCGTGTCCAATACCCACATGACGACCCCCAACATTTTCTCCTGTACCCAACCATACGGTATTGGTGTTGTTTGGGTCTAATGCTATGGCACCTGTAGAATAAAAGGGTTGGCTATCTGTAAGCGGATTCCAAGTTGTTCCGGCATTTGTGGTTTTCCACACACCACCAGAACCCACAGCAACATACCAAGTGTTTTCGTTTTTTGGGTCAATGGCAATATCCGCAATACGCCCCGACATAAATGCAGGACCAACACTTCTATACGAAAAGCCGCTTAGCGCAGCCTTTAGTGGAGTTGATTTTTCATTTTCATCCTCTTTTTCTTGAGCGATAGTACTACCAAAACAAATCAGTAGCATTAGGGTAAGTAGTTGTAGTCGTTTCATTGTAGAGTGTCTAATTAGGTTTTAATTTTTAAAACTAATAAATTAATGTAATATAAACATTTTATGCTTCTTGACCTGTCAATGCGTATTTTTGCCATATGCGTAGAAAAAAACCACTTCCACCTATCGAAAACCTTAGCATTGAAGGCATTGCCAAAAAAGGCAAAGGTGTTGGGCGAACCAAAGAAGGACAAGTGATTTTTGTACAGGGTGCTATACCTGGTGATGTTGTTGATGTGAATGTGCATAAAAAACGACGGCGACACTTAGAAGGAAAAGTAGCGCAATTTCACAAAGAAAGTGAAGACAGAGTGCTTCCCAAATGTGAACATTTTGGTACGTGTGGTGGCTGCACCTGGCAACATATGGAGTATCAAGCGCAATTGCGTCACAAGCAGCAAGAAGTTACCGATGCACTCCTACGCATTGGAGGGGTTGAAGTTCCTGATTTTAAACCTATCATTGGATGTGAAAACTCCTTTGCCTATCGAAATAAAATGGAATTTAGCTTTTCCGCAAGACGTTGGCTAACAGCAGCAGAAATAAGCGGTGACACCGCTGTTGAAGACCGCACAGCTCTTGGGTTTCACATTCCAGGGATGTGGGATAAAATTGTGGATGTTTCGTATTGCCATATTCAACCCGAACTGCCCAACCACATTCGAAATGAAGTGAAAGAGTATGCCCGAACTCAAGGACTGTCCTTTTTTGATGCAAGACAAAAGGAAGGTTTTCTTCGTTCATTGATGCTAAGAACCACACTATCGGGAGAAGTAATGGTGGTAATTCAGTTTTTCCATGAAGATGAATCTGCAAGAAAAGCATTGCTTAACCACCTGATTGCAACTTTTCCAACTATTTCCTCATTGCAATACATTATCAACGAAAAGGCTAATGACAGCATTTATGATCAGGAAATTCACTGTTATCATGGCACACACTACATAACAGAGCAAATGGGCGACTTGTCATTTCGCATTACACCAAAGGCATTTTACCAAACCAATCCGGCACAAGCCGAAGTATTGTATGCAAAAGCTCTTGAGTTAGCGGCCTTAAAGAAAACAGATGTGGTCTACGATTTGTACACAGGACTTGGTACTATTGCGCAGTTTGTAGCGCATGCATGTAAAAAAGTAGTGGGGATAGAGTCCGTGCCTGAGGCGATAATTGCCGCAAAAGAAAACGCTAAACGTAACGGCATTGCAAACGCATTTTTTGAAGTTGGAGATATGCGCAAGGTATTTACTGACGATTTTGTTACACGACATGGAAAAGCAGATGCTATTATTACTGACCCACCACGTGATGGCATGCATAAGGATATTATTAATCAATTACTTAAATTAAGAACTCCTAAAATACTGTATATCAGCTGCAACCCACAAACACAATCTCGTGATTTAGCTCTACTAAATGAGGAATATAATGTAGTTTTAAGCCAAGCTGTGGATATGTTTCCACATACACAACATGTAGAAAATATTGTACTTTTGGAACTACGTAGATGAGAAGATATACCTACTTATTCGCAATTGCTATTTATGGCTTAGTAGGCTGTGAACCTGATGACATATGCCTAGCTGAAACTCCGGGAACACCAAACCTAATAATTGTATTCTACGATAATGCACAACCTGAGACAAAGAAGGAAGTCTCCAATTTACAGATTACAGGAGTGGGATTAGACGCAGCATACCACAACAGCGCCATAGACTCAATTGATATTCCTTTAAAAGCAAACGAAACGAGTACTGTTTATACGTTTATCAAAATCGAAAACGATGTCACTTTTGAAGAGTCTGTCACTTTCAAATACGACTCTTATGATAGTTTTATCAGTCGTGCGTGTGGATACAAAAAAAGCTTTACAAATGTAAGTGTTGAGCGTTCAAATACTGCTGTTTGGATAGAAAAAATAGAAATCATAACTGACACAATTTCAGATATTAAAAATACTCATGTTAAAATATTACATTAATTTTTTGATATTTTTATTTTGTGGCTGTATTTGGGCGCAAAACGAAGTAGAAACCGATAGTTTGGCAACTGAAATTCGCTATGGAATTCGTTTGGGAGTTGACATGAGTAAGCCCATTAGAATGTTTATTGACCCCGACTATAAAGGATTGGAATTGGTAGGTGATTATCGACTTACACGCAATCTTTATATTGCCGGTGAACTAGGAAATGAAACCAAAAAAATAGACCGAGATGCCGTGCATTTTGAAACTTCTGGATCTTACATTAAGTTAGGAATCGACTACAACGTTTATGACAATTGGGCGGGAATGGACAATCTTATTGTAGTTGGGTTTCGGTATGGGTTTAGCCAACATTCACAAACATTGCTTGGTTATAACATACTAAACAATGATCGTTACTGGGAGGAAGACAACCGTATTGCCCTAACCACCCCAAAACGCTTTGATGGACTGAATGGGCATTGGATTGAACTGCAGCTTGGGCTCAAAGCAGAATTATTTCGGAATCTCTATATGGGATTAAGCATTCAAATGCACCGTTTGTTAAAAGATAAAGACCCTGAAAACTTTGAAAACTTGTTTATTCCAGGGTTTAATAAGGTACTAACGGACAACCCTTACGGAGCTGGATTGAATTATACCATTAGCTATCAAATTCCCATATTCAAGAAGTAGTTAGCATTTTTTTGGCGTTTTTTTCCAAGGATATTTGACCCATAGCTCCTCGCCTTTGGTTAAGAATTTTGGCGAGCAAAAACTTGCCAATACTGCTGATCCCAACAGCAATGGCAAATACGGCAATGGCATTAACATGCCAATTCCCACTCTAAATAGCACGAATAGCACGGCAAATACAACAAGATTTAGCATTAATGCTTTTGTTTTTACACTCATTTGGTTGTTTTTAATTTATGAATCTTCTTAGTACCGCTATACAACTCATACTTCACTAACCTGCTTTCTAGCTTTCCATTAAATAGCTTTATTTTTCTTGAAGGGCGCAATCCAACTGATTTAATCGCCTCTAAACTTGAGGTGATTAGCCACGCCTGAGTTCCAGCATAGTGTTGCTTTAGCGTATCGCCAAGGCGTTTGTAAAATACATCCATATCAATAGCAAGACGTTCGCCGTAAGGCGGATTAAACACCATATGCAGTGGTTTTTCGGGTTGTTGCTTTTGGGTTTGGAAAAAATCGTTCTCCGAAATGGTAATAAACGCTGAAAGATTAGCATTTTGGATGTTCTGCTGTGCTTTCCTCACCGCAGAAGGAGCTTTGTCGTAACCTGTCATTGAATGTGTAAACTCACGTACTTTATTTAATGATGATTCCTCTATTTTGGTGTATAAGTCATTGTCCCAATCAAGCCATTTTTGGAATGCAAATTCCTTGCGATTAAGACTCGGTGGAATATTACACGCAATCATGGCGGCTTCAATCAAAAGTGTGCCACTTCCGCACATAGGGTCTATAAAATCAGATTCGCCCCTCCATCCTGACAACAACAACATTCCTGCGGCAAGCACTTCGTTTATGGGTGCGATATTGGTCGCCGTTCGGTATCCACGATGGTGCAAAGACGCCCCAGAACTATCGAGGGATACTTCTACAAATTTGTCGGTTATATACAAATGAATACTAAGATCAGGAAAATCTTTATCAACGCTTGGACGGCTACCTGTACGGTTTCGAAATCTATCTACCAATCCATCTTTAGCTTTTTGCGCCACATACATGCTGTTTTTTGCCTTTTGCATCATTACCGTAGCCCGTATGGCAAACGTATGGTCGTTAGTCATATAATCTTCCCACGGTATGTCAAGCATTACCTTATATACGTCTTGTTCAGATGAAATGGCTTTTTTGTCAATGGGTTTTAATATACGAAGTGCCGTGCGCAAGCACAGATTAGCCTTGTACATAAACCCTGTATCGCCAACAAAACGCACGTTTCTCACCCCTGTCTTTACAGACTGTGCGCCCAAATCCTTGAGTTCTTTTGCTAAAATTTCTTCAAAACCAAAGAGGGTTTTAGCCACCATGGGAAACAAACCCTGATTGTTGTCATTCATGGGGCTAAAATAGTTTAAATTTGCACGATGATGGAAGATAATGCTGCATGGTATAAAACTTGGTTTGATACACCGTTTTACCACACCCTCTATCAAGACAGAAACATTGCCGAGGCACAGTTTTTTTTACAGAATCTCATACAGCACCTTCCTATAAAACCCCAAGATCGCATTCTAGATATTGCTTGTGGACGCGGTAGGCACGCACTTTAT
>JAFMFL010000099.1 GCA_017856205.1 Flavobacteriaceae bacterium | reverse complement strand
TGGGCAGCGTTGCACGGCGCTAAAGATTTTATATATTCATGAAGAGATAAAAGACGACTTCCTTTCTAAATTCACTAAAGCTGTTGATGCCCTTCAATTGGGGATGCCCTGGGAAAACACTTTATTGACACCCCTGCCAGAGCCTAATAAACCTGATTATATTCAGGAGCTTATCGACGATGCAAAAGCTAAAGGAGCAAAAGTATTAAACCCTCGTGGTGGAGAGCGTACTGAAAACTATATTTTCCCTGCTGTTTTATATCCTGTAACCCGTGACATGCGTGTTTATGAAGAAGAACAATTTGGACCTGTGATTCCAGTGATGTCTTTTACAGATATCGATACGCCTTTAGATGATATGGCAGCCTCTATGTACGGTCAGCAAGTAAGTTTGTTTGGAAAAGACATTGATAAGCTTGCTCCGCTAATTGATACACTTGCCAACCTTGTATGCCGTGTAAACCTTAACAGTTCATGTCAGCGTGGTCCAGACGTGTATCCGTTTACAGGACGTAAAAACTCGGCAGTGAGTACACTTAGCGTAAGGGATGCGCTGCGTTCATTTTCTATTAGAACCTTTGTGGCCACTAAAGATAACGAGAGTAACAAAGAGATTTTACGCGAGTTGTTAGATTCGCACAAATCTAACTTTATCAGTACGGACTATATGCTGTAGCTTAATTATTAAGCATCACTGGCATTACCAGCATGGTAACTTTTTCACCTTCCTCTAAGCCATCTACCGGTGTAATAATTCCGGCTCTATTGGGTAAGGATAGTTCAAGCTGAATTTCTTCTGAATCCAGATTGCTTAACATTTCAGTTAAGAAACGCGCGTTAAACCCAATTTGCATATCATCCCCCTGAAAGGAGCATGCCAATCGTTCTTCCGCTTTATTGCTGTAGTCAATATCTTCCGCCGAAATATGAAGTTCCGCGCCCGCAATACGCAAACGAATTTGATGCGTGGTTTTGTTTGAGAAAATACTCACACGCCTAACCGTGTTGAGAAATTGAACCCGATTAATACTCATCACATTAGGGTTTTCCTTAGGAATTACCGCTTCATAGTTGGGGTATTTTCCGTCGATCAATCGGCAAATAAGAATAGTATCGTCAAAAGAAAACTGTACGTTGCTGCTATTGTAATCTACTTTGACTTCTACTTCGCTACCTAGCAACACAGACTTAAGCAAGTTTAATGGTTTTTTAGGCATGATGAACTCAGCCGTTTCTGGTGCTGTTAAATCTGTTCTTTCATACTTTACCAGTTTATGTGCATCGGTAGCCACAAATGTCAATCCGCTTGAGGAAAGTTGAAAAAACACGCCACTCATCACAGGACGTAAATCATCATTGCCGCTAGCAAAAATAGTATTTGTAATGGCGGTTGCTAGGGTATCGCCCATTATAGTTACACTTGAAGCATCTACCAATTCAGCTGCCTGTGGAAACTCTTCGGCATTGGCATAGGCAAGTGCATATTTCCCTTGGTCTGAACTAATTTCAAGCGTATTGTTATCTGCTTGAGAAAATGTTAATGGTTGCTCTGGGAATGTTTTTAGGGTGTCTAAAAGCAATCGGGCGGGTATTGCAATTTTACCTTCTTGAGTAGCTTCCACTTTCACGGTTGCTGTTATGGTTGTTTCTAAATCTGTTGCCGTTAGACGCAATTGACCTGGGTGCAGTTCAAATAAAATATGATCTAGAATCGGAAGTGTATTGCTAGTGTTCAAGACGCCACTAAGGGTCTGAAGTTGTCGTAGTAGTTGTGTACTTGATACGATAAAGTTCATAATACGTGTGTTTAACTACAAATATATTGTTTCGGTTTGCCAACCTAAAACAATTTTATCAACAGCTATGCTTCAGTTATGAACGCTACGCGGATAGGGTCTAAGTAGGATAATCCAAATAAGGTACTTGCGCCTCCGCCATAATTCGGATTACCTTTGTAAATGGCAAGCTCAAGATGTCCTTGACTGTTAAACAATGCCAATTTTTTACCATCTTCCTCTCTGTTTTCTTTGGGAAGGTCATACCGAATAACTTCATGGTAATCGTTATAAACCTGTTCAAAGGTATGATTTCGGGCATGGATAATAAATGGGCGTTTATTCCCAATACGATCAAATAATTTTTTTGTGATATTGGTAATTACATTCCCATACCTGTCAATATGCAATACATATCCTTGAATTTCGGTTTGTTGTGGATTAACTCTTGGCATATGTTGGGTGCGTTCATTAAGAGTATTAATCGGCGTTCCAATAACACTTAGCGCACCTCCACGATGTAAATGGGCAATAGCTTCAATAGCTTTTTCTAATGGCGAAGGTTGAGGAAGGTTTATTTTAATGCATTGTGAAGGATGAAATTCGGGTTCTAAAAGGGATAAAAAACCGTTGTCGGTACAGACAAAATAATGATTATTTAACAACGCAATAATAAGCTCTTGCTCAGGTGTTTGATTAAAATCTACACCAATAAAATGAATACTTTTCTCTGGAAAATCAGGATACACTGACCGTACAACATATGCCGCTTGACCAATGTGGAATGGGTCAATTCCATGAGAAATGTCTACAATTTGGGGTGCTTCTAACTGCTGAAATAATTGTGCTTTGAGAGCCGCCACATAGGCGTCTTTTAATCCAAAATCGGTCGTTAGCGTAATTATTGGCATGAAATAACCTTAACGTAATCTTGCATTGCAAAAAATGCGTAATTTTGAATACAAAGTTACCAAAATTCAATGCCTTATGGCTTATTTTTTAAATACACGCATTTGAACGAAATTACAATTGAGTTAGCCGAGGTCAATCCTACGGAATTCTACGGAGGAAAAACCAACAAAAACATTGCCCTTTTAAAAAAATACTTTCCAAAAATTAAAATTGTAGTTCGCGGAAATAAAATTACTGCCTTCGGTGAAGAGGAATTGTTGGAAGTATTCGAAAAACAAGTAGATCGATTAGTAACGCACTACGGTAAATACAATGCACTTGCCGATGAGGTAGTGCAGCAAATTTTGGAAAGTGACGAAGATGATAATTTTGGCTTAGACCCTGATGACAATAAAGTGATTTTACATGGTGTTGGTGGAAAAATAATTAAAGCCCAAACAAAAAATCAGGCAAAACTTGTAGATGCAATGACCAAAAACGATATGGTTTTTGCCATTGGTCCTGCCGGAACTGGAAAGACCTACACGGGTGTGGCTCTTGCAGTTAAAGCACTAAAATCCAAGCAAGTAAAACGTATTATCTTAACGCGTCCTGCTGTTGAGGCTGGAGAAAATCTAGGTTTTTTACCCGGCGATTTAAAAGAAAAACTAGACCCGTATATGCAACCCTTATACGATGCGTTGCGTGATATGATTCCAAAAGAAAAGCTTGACCATTACATTGAAACGGGAATTGTCCAGATTGCACCTATGGCATTTATGCGTGGTAGAACACTTGATAACGCTTTTGTGATTTTAGATGAGGCGCAAAACACCACACATAATCAAATGAAAATGTTCTTAACCCGAATGGGTAAAAACGCCAAGTTTATGATTACTGGAGACCCCGGACAAATCGACTTGCCACGCCGCGTAATTTCAGGACTTAAAGAAGCTATTTTAGTGTTGGGAAGTGTAAAAGGGATTGACATGGTTTATTTAGATGATAAAGACGTTATTCGTCACCATTTAGTGAAGAAAGTCATAGAAGCCTATAAACAAACTGAACACCATAATTGATGCTCATGCAAACACTTATGCAATCGGATTTGCACCTAAAGGGACTAAAGAGCAAATACAAAGGAAAAGTACGTGAGGTCTATACGTTGGAAAACGACAAATTAGTTATGGTAGCTACAGATCGCCTTTCGGCGTTTGATGTGGTTATGCCAAAAGGAATTCCCTATAAAGGACAGATTTTAAATCAAATTGCTGCACAT
>JAFMFL010000024.1 GCA_017856205.1 Flavobacteriaceae bacterium | reverse complement strand
ATTTAGAAAACGAAAGTTCCAAAAATACTGTGAATACAACTATCCCTAAAGATTCAGATGGGCATTATTATGACATTGCTTTAAGTTTTAGATCTACAGAAGCAGGCTTTGCTGGAAAATCCAAAGGAGGGCTTTACGAAATTAAGTCAATAAATTTCTATTCTCAACCACTTTCAGTTGAGGATTTAAATCTTTTAGATAATATCCAAATTTACCCCACCCCAGCTCAAGATTTTATCTTCATTGACAATGCGAACATTGACGATAATGTTAATGTCTTTAATGTAGTTGGAAAACGAGTTATGTCGTTTAAAATAGAAACTGAAAATCAGCAGTTGGATATTACAGAGTTAAAATCAGGACTTTATTTTCTGAGACTTAATAATGGTCAGGCTGTCAAACTATTGAAAAAATAATATGAGAAATCTAATCACGTTTCTTTGTTTAACCGCTTTTGCTTTTGTTGCGCAGGCCCAAGAACCAACAAAGTATCAAAAGGGGAGGGCAACTCTTTTCTCAACATATATTGCTGACAAAATGGACTTGAACGAAGATCAAGAAAAGCTTGTTTACAATGTTATGCTTGAAAGAGTTGTGAATGCAAATGCTAAAATCAAGGCAAACAAAGACATCTCTAAAGAAGAGAAGCAAGCTATTTATAAGGCTGAGTTTTCAAATGCTCAAAATAAGTTAGCTGCCGAATTTGGAGAAAAACAAGCACGCAAAATGATGCTCTTAAGCAATGAGGCAAGAAAAAATGCTGATAAGCAATAAGGGTTCGTTATTTGTACTATCAAACACAATAAACCTGCTGCTATTTTTAGTAGCGGGTTTTTTAAGCGCTCAACAGACCCCGCAAGAAATTATATCCAAAATGGGGCGTGGAATAAATCTTGGAAATGTACTTAGTGCACCTGTTGAAGGAAATTGGTCTGGAGCGGCTACGGCTCAATATTTTCAAGAAATAGCCCAAGCGGGTTTTACAAATGTGCGTATCCCCATTGATTTTTTTGGGAATAGAACTACTTATACAGGAAGTGCAACGACCTTTAGTCCAAACGAAAACACCACCTTTACAGGCTCACGGTCGGATTTTGTTGTAAGCGCCAACTATCTAGATCGCCTTGAGACAGTAATTGGCTGGGGCTTAGCAAATAACCTGGTGGTTATTCTTGACTTTCATGGATCAACCCTCAAATCAGAATTTATCTACACATTTGATCAAAGTCAAACTGCTTATTACACCCACCCTACTTCCGAAAAACGTGCCGCTGATCTAGCCAAGTTTTACTCTATTTGGGAACAAATTGCCGACCGATTTAAAATGTATAATGACGATTTGATCTTTGAGGTGATTAACGAACCCTATTTTCACATCTCTGAAACTGATATGAACACAATTAATAATGAAGTGATTTCAATTGTTAGAAATTCAGGGGGCAATAACATAACAAGGAAAATTATCATCACAGGCGGAACAAAAACGAGTTATGAAGCCATTACCACAATTGATTCTCAAATACTTAATAACCACGATTTCTTAATAGCTACTTTTCATTATTATCGCCCCTTTCAATTCACAAAATCTAGTGATTACAGGTATGACACTAATAGTTGGGGAACCACCTTAGACAAAATTAATATTGACACTGAATTTGATATAGTCAAAAATTGGGCAAATGGGTTTACCCCACCTGTTGCCGTATTTTTAGGAGAATTTGGAGCAGATAATTATTATGGTTATGATTATTCAGAGGGAGATTTAAAACAAGTTTCGGCAAATAATGCTCCTAATGGAACAGGTTATTCTGACGGAGGTCCAGACCCTAAGTCACGAGTTGCTTATCATGGCTATGTTGCTAATGCCGCCATTGATAGGGGCTTTGCTTTTGCTGTGTGGGACTCAGGTGGTTTATCTAGCAAAACGATACATTTTAGGAAAGATTCTGGAATAGATATTTATGATTTCGATTACTTTTCTATTGACAGCTTTTCTCCAAAATCTACCTCGCCTAGTACTGTATTAGAAAATAGCATTTGGGTAGATGACGTTAAAGAAGCATTACTTAATCCATATACTCAGCCTGCTTGTAATGATAGCAACATATTAAAAAATATGGATTTTGAATGTGGATATAATACTGAGTGGTCTTTTATAGCAGTAAGTCCAGACACTCAAGGAAGTGTGTCTTCTGATAAAGCAATATACGAGGATGCTTCATTTACATCAAGAAGCGGGTCACATGGCGCAAAAATTAATGTTTTTCAAGCGGGCAGTTTAAACACTGCATTGTTGTCGAATTCCTCAATAAGTGTAGATGGAAATTTAGATAATAAGCGTTTAACTTTTTCTCTTTATGGTAAAGGAAGTATCTCGAACCTACCATTCAAACTACGGGTTAAATACAATCAAAATGGATTAAAATATTCTGTATCAAGTCAGCAGCTCTTGGGCACATCATACCCTGAATCACCGTATAGTTTTTCTTTTGATGTCCCCGAAGGAACTTCTTCCATTCAACTTCAACTTATGTGTGGAGCCGATATTGGAGTATATTATTTTGATGACTTTTTTATTAGCACTGAAACATTATCAACCAAAGCAATAACCCAAAATATCAGTATTTACCCAAATCCTGTGAAAAAAGAACTGTTTATTGGCGCGGATGTTAAAATCCAACACATAACCCTTTACGACCTGAATGGAAAAATAGTAAAATCATTGAATGGCAATAAAAAAGCAATTGACCTTTCTTTTCTAAAAAATGGAATATATTTTATAGAATTCGTCACAAAAAATCAACTAATTTGTTATCATAAGATAGTTAAACAATAACCAAATCAACAAACTCCCATGAGAAGGACATTATTTTTACTATTGATGTTGTGCACACTTACAAATCATGCGCAAAACAATAAACCTCTTAACATTGTATTCATTGCGGTTGATGATTTAAAACCTACTATTCGCAGTTTTGGTGATAATATTGCCATTACACCCAATATGGATTTGTTGGCCAGAAAATCAAGTGTGTTTCTTAATGCGCATACCCAACAAGCTATTTGTAGTCCATCTCGAATTAGCTTACTTACAGGCTTACGACCAGACAAAACACAAGTCTATGATTTGAAAACGAGAATGCGTGATAAACTGCCTAATGTAGTTACCCTGCCTCAACATTTTAAAGAGATGGGATACTTGACCGCAGGTGTTGGTAAAATATTTGATCCGCGCGGGGTTGACCAAAAAGCAGATGCCCCTTCCTGGTCACTACCTTTTAAGAAGTCACATCAACTTAGTTATCCAGAGGAATGGGGTTCACCCGTGTTGGGATTTTACCAAAACGAAAATATAAAAACTAAAATTCGTTCATATCTCAAAGAGAATAATATTAAAAGTAGCCAAGCAGCTAAGGCACTTAAAGGGAAGTACAAACCACCTGTTTCTTGGAGTAATGCACCAGATGAAGCTTATGTTGATGGGGCCATTGCTACACATGCAGTTAGTATGATAGACGAGCTATCTAAAAACAATACTCCCTTTTTTCTTGCAGTTGGATTTAAACGTCCACATTTACCCTTTTCTGCTCCAAAGAAATACTGGGATTTTTACAAAAAAGAACGTATGCCATTGGCTAAATTTAGAGCCCGCGCTAAAAACACAGGTGAATTGGCATATCACACCTCAGGAGAGCTGCGATCTTATGTTGAAGAGGGCAGAGATTATAAAACAGATGCCAACAATCAATTAGTTTTAGACGACGATTTTCAGCGTGACCTTATCCATGGTTATTATGCTTGTGTGTCATTTATCGATTTCCAAATTGGAAAAATTATAAATAAGCTCAAAACAGAAGGGCTAATGGACAATACAATAATTATCGTTTGGGGAGACCATGGCTTTCATTTAGGAGACCACAGCTTATGGAACAAGCACTCAAATTTTGAGCAAGCTACAAGATCGCCATTAATCATATATAACCCCAAAACCAAAAAAGCTCAAAAAATTATGTCGCCTACCGAGTTTGTGGATATTTTCCCCACACTTGTAGACATGGCCCAAATAGCACCGGTATCAAATCTAGACGGCACCTCTTTGGTTCCCCTTATGAACGGACAGCAGCAAACTGTTAAAGATTTTGCAGTTAGCCAATACCCAAGAAATCAAAAAATGGGATACAGTTTTCGCACAGCAAATTATAGATACACTCTTTGGATAGATAAAAGTAAGATTGGTCAAAAAATTAGTGAGGAAGATATTGAGCAAGAAGAGTTGTTTGACTACAGTACTGATCCGCTCGAAACTGAAAATTACATTGGTAAAAATGGTTACGATGCCATTTATGTGGAACTTAAAAGAAAAGCGTTAGCTTTTTTATCTCCAGCTACTTATCCAAAGTCAAAACCACTAACCAAAATGAGTAGTGACGGGATTAAAGATTTATTAGTTAATAACGGCTATGATACCAATCAAGTTTATATTGGTGCAACACTAAATCACCGACAACTCAACACGAAAGTTTCTAAATTATTTTTAGAGGAGTTTACCTATTCAACTCCAGAGAACTGTGCAAAGCAAGCGCAAATTCATCCAAAGCCAGGTGTGTGGGATTGGCGCTTAATTGATGACTATTTAGACTTTGCAGATAAGCACAATATAACACTTCGAATACATGGGCCAATCAGTCCTCAAGCCTCGCACTGGGCAAAGGCAGATAATCGAACTAAAAAAGAATTAGAAGAGAACATGGTGGAGTATTTTACTGCGCTTTGCAAACGTATGAATGATGAACCCTCTGTAAAGTGGATGGATGTTGTGAATGAAACCATTACCCCAGAAGGAAATTGGTTTGAAGAGAAACCTGGAGTTACCTTATGGGAAAATCCTTGGGAGCAAATAGGAAGAGATGAAAATGACGTGCCATTATATATCACAACTGCCTTTGAAATTGCCAATAAGTATGCTACTAAAAAGAGCTTAGTGTTTAATCAACACGGGGGTATGGAACCTAAAATGTGGGAAAAAGTAAAAGAAACCATTTTATACCTAAAAAAGAAAGGATTCAGGGTTGATGGTTTAGGTTGGCAAGCGCATTTACGAAGTGATAAGCCTCTTGCACTTGATAAAGAACAATTGAACTATTTCTCCTCCCTAATCGATTGGGCGCATCAAAACGGATTAGATTTTCACGTTACAGAAATTGATTACAAGATTTGGGATTCGAATACAAGTCAAACCGCTCTAAAGGAACAAGCAGATGCATATGCCAATGTTCTAAAAGTTCTCTTATCCAAAAGAAATCAAGGGGTTGTTACCTACAACACATGGGGAATGGTAGATGGCTTAAAAGGAAAGCATCATGACATGTACCGCTTTATCTTTGATCAAAACCTCAATCCAAAACCTGCCTATTTTGCATTGAGAGATGCCATTATTAATCCTAATAACAATCTGAAATTAAAATAATTTATGAGAATAAGATTGTTCATTTTATTGATAAGTATTTCCATGATGGGTCAGAATAGGAATCCATTATATTTAGACTCAAGTGCCGATGTTGAAGACAGATTATCCGACCTAATGTCGCGGATGACTCTTGAAGATAAAGTAGCTCAAATGTGTCAATATGTTGGGTTAGAACACATGAAAAAGGCAGAAAAATCTTTAAGTCCTGAAGAATTATTAGGAAATGATGCCCTTGGATTTTACGAAAATTTGCATAGCTCTCAAGTAGCTGAAATGGTAACAGAGGGTAAAATAGGATCATTCTTACACGTTCTTACTGCTACTGAATCAAACTATCTTCAGTCGTTGGCAGAAAAATCTAAATTAAAAATTCCTCTTTTAATAGGTATTGACGCCATACATGGAAATGCACTCGTCTCTGGTACTACCGTATATCCGACACCTATAAATATGGCAGCAACTTTTGATAACTATTTTCCATATCAAATTGCCAAAGAAACCGCTATTGAAATGCGTGCTACAGGTTCACATTGGTCTTTTACCCCAAACATAGATGTTATGCGAGATCCAAGGTGGGGACGAGTTGGAGAAACTTTTGGAGAAGATCCTTATCTAGTAGGAGAAATGGGGGTTGCCATGATAAATGGCTTCCAACAAAATGATTATACGGGCACAAAAAAAGTAATTGCATGTGCTAAACATATGATTGCAGGCGGAGAACCCATTAACGGATTAAATGCGTCCCCTATGGATGTTTCAGAGCGTACCTTGTATGAAATTCATTTACCCCCTTACAAAAAAGCTATTGAAGCTGGAGTTTATTCCATTATGGCAGCACATAATGAGCTCAACGGAATCCCATGCCATATGCATAAAGAGCTTATGACAGATCTTATGCGTAATCAATGGAATTTTGATGGTTTTTATGTGAGTGATTGGATGGATATTGAACGTATTGAAAAACTCCACTATGTTGCTGAAAACTTTAAACAAGCTACTTTTTTATCTGTTGATGCCGGAATGGATATGCATATGCATGGGCCACATTTTTTGGAAAATGTAATTGAATTAGTAAACGAAGGCCGATTGTCAATAGAACGTGTTAATGAGGCATGTGAAAAGATTCTGCGGGCTAAGTTTAAACTGGGACTTTTTGAACACCGATATGTAGATGAATCTGATATTAAGAACCAGATTTTCACTCCTGGACATCAAAAAACAGCCCTAAATGCGGCACGGCAATCCATTACGCTTCTAAAAAATCACAATGATATTTTACCACTAAAAAAAGCGAACAAAACAATTTTTATAACTGGTCCAAACGCTAATAACGCCACCACATTAGGTGATTGGCACGCTGAACAGCCCCAAGAGAATACCATAACAATTTATGAAGGGGTTGCTGAACTTGCTTCTAAATATGGCTATAAAACAGAATTTTTTGACTCTGGTCAAAACCTTAGAAATATAAAAAATGTGCAAATTCAACAAGCTGCCCAACAAGCTGCAAAGGCAGACTATGCTATTGTTGTTGTTGGTGAAAACTCAATGCGCTACAAATGGAATCAAAAAACTGCAGGCGAAAACATGGCACGTGCCGATTTAAAACTTCCGGGTAAACAGTTAGAACTTGTACAAGCCATTTACAAAACCAAAACTCCCGTCATTGTTGTATTAGTAAATGGACGTCCTATTGCAGAGCCTTGGATGCAAGAAAATATTCCTGCTATTATTGAAACTTGGGAACCTGGAAGTTTTGGTGGCCAAGCCCTTGCGGAAATATTATTTGGCGAGGTAAACCCTAGTGGTAAACTCCCGCTTACAGTTCCAAGAAGCGTGGGTCAATTACAAATGGTTTACAATCACAAACCATCACAGTATTTTCACAAATATGCATTTGAAAAAACAACACCATTATATCCTTTTGGATTTGGTTTGAGTTATACAAGTTTTACAATATCAACTCCAAAACCTTCTAAATATACATGGGACGGAAAGGATTCATTAGAAGTATCGGCAATGGTTACAAATACTGGAAAACTAGATGGAATGGAAACTGTACAGCTTTACATTAGAGATATGTATAGCAGCGTGACTCGTCCAGTACTAGAACTTAAAGGTTATCAAAAAATTTATTTAAAATCAGGTGAGTCAAAAAAAATAACTTTTGCCTTATCGGCTCAAGACCTTGCCTATTATAACATAAATATGGACTATATGGTGGAGGAAGGTGCTTTCTCTATTTATGTTGGAAATTCCTCCGATAAAAAAGACTTAAAACATACACAAATTAACCTAACACAAAATATCTATTTTAATGAAAAATAATGTAATAAAATACTTCATACTATTGTTTTTTGGAACTTTAGTTGTGGCACAAGAAAACCAGCCTAAAAATATTCTTTTCATCATAGTTGATGATCTTAGGCCAGTATTACCAACTTATGGAGTAAGTCAGGTTGTTGCTCCCAATGTGACAGCCTTAGCTAATGATGCAGTTCAGTTTAATAATGCTTTTGTGAATATTCCCACATGCGGTGCCTCACGTGCTAGCATATTGACAGGAATACGTCCAACCAGAGAATATTTTAAGAAATTCACTGCATCAATAAGTAATGATATGCCTGACGCAATCACATTCCCAGGATTGCTAAAATCTAACGGATATACCACTATTAGCAATGGTAAGGTATCACACAACATTAATGATATGAAGCATACGTGGTCTGAGATATGGAGGCCAAAAGGACGTTTTAACGATCAAGATTATGTTGATGAAGAAACCAGTGAAATATTGCAAGCAGAGGGGTTGCCGGGAGTTTATCCATTTGAAAGATTGGATGTTGATGATGCAGCCTATAAAGATGGAAAAATAGCAAACAAAGCTGTTAAGGATTTGAAAAAACTAAAAAACTCCGGAGCTCCTTTTCTGCTAGCTGTGGGGTTTTTAAAACCGCATTTACCTTTTAATGCTCCCAAAAAATATTGGGATTATTACAATTTTGAAGATATTAAATTGCCTCCCAATAATACATTCCCAACCAATGGACCACGTTCTGCTGGTAACTGGTACGAATTAGTGAAATACAAAGGCATTCCAAAAGATGTTGAAGGAGCGGCTCGAAATGGGGCGTTACATACTCTAGATCAAGATTTTGCAAAAAAATTAATTCAAGGTTATTATGCTTGCGTAAGTTATACTGATGCTCAAATTGGTAAAGTACTTAAGGCATTAGATGATTTGGGAATGCGTGATGAAACTATTGTTATTTTCACAAGCGATCATGGTTTTAGCCTAATGGAGCATAATCGCTGGTCTAAACATAATCTATTTAGCGTTGAAAATAGAGTGCCCCTTATGATACGTGTTCCTGGACTGACAGAAAAAGCACAATCCATGAGTTATGTAGAGTTAATTGATTTGTATCCAACAATAAGCGAGCTATTGGGTTTAGAAACACCCAAAGATGTTGAGGGAACCTCTTTAGTTAAAAACTTAAAAGACCCGAGTATTATATCGAAATCTGTTAGTTACTCGAGAATTTGGAACGGTGATATGGTATCATCCCCTGACTTTTTATATGCAGAATGGACCAGTGAAGAAACTGGAAACGTGTATGACAACATGCTATATGATTTAAAAAAAGACTCCCTGGAAATGAATAACTTGGCTGATGAGCCGAAATACAGAAAATTAATAGATAGTCTAAGTCAAAACATTAAATCAAAATCTATTTTTTAAATGAAAAAAACACTTCTTTTTGTTGGTTTTTGTGTTGCACTGCTCACGTATGCTCAGCCAAAAAAACCTAACATTGTTTTTATTATGTCAGATGACCACGCAGTAAGTGCTGTGAGTGCCTATCAAGACTGGCTTGCTGAGCTCGCACCAACACCAAATATTGACCGTATTGCTAAAGAAGGAATGCTTATGCATGCAACATATAATACCAACAGTATTTGTGGGCCCAGCCGCGCGGCTATTCTGACAGGAAAATACAGTCACATTAATGGTTTTTTTAAAAATGAAAAAGGAGGCGATTTTGATGCCTCTCAACAGACGTTCCCTAAATTACTTCAAAAAGCTGGTTACCAAACAGCTGTAATAGGAAAATGGCATTTGGGTACAGCCCCAACTGGATTTGATTATTCTAAAGTCATGGTAAACCATGGAGGACAGGGAACCTATTTTAACACTGTATTCGTAGAAAATGGTAAAGACACCATTGTTGAAACAGAACGACACTCAACAGCTCAAGTTGCACATGATGCCCTGAAATGGTTGACAAATAAGCGAGACAAAAGCAAGCCTTTTATGCTCATGTATCAATTTAAGGCGCCTCATCGTCCATGGACACCAAACCCAAAGTTTAATGACATATATAATGAAGATTTTCCACACCATGAAACATTTAATGACGATTATAAGGGTCGACTTGCTGCTTCACAAAATATGTTAGAGATTGAAAACCACATGAATCGCAAAGACCTCAAAGTGCCACCGCCTACTAACCTTAAACCTTGGCAAGTAGGAGAATATTATCGTTATGGAAATAATGGTGAGTTTTGGACTCCAAATGACTCGTTACAAGGCGCAGCACTTAAAAACTGGAAGTATCAGCGCTACATTAAAGATTACCTACGGTGTGTTGCTGGAGTTGATGAAGCTGTTGGCCAAATGCTTGATTTTTTAGAAGAAAATAATTTAGATAAGAATACCATTGTAATTTACACTTCAGATCAGGGCTTTTATTTAGGAGAGCATGGCTGGTTTGATAAGCGATGGATGTATGAGCCCTCGTTTCGCATGCCCTTTATGATAAAATATCCTAATAAAATAAAAGCAGGCACCCACAATAAAGAGTTGTTGTTAAATATAGATTTCGCTCCCACTTTACTTGATTTGGCAGGTGTAAATATCCCCCACGACATACAAGGAGAGAGTTTTAAACCACAACTTTTTGGAGATAACTACCAAGGTAGAGACGCCGTGTATTATCATTATTACGAGTATCCTTTTTGGCATAAAGTACAACCACATTATGGAGTAAGTACTGGCAAATTTAAGCTGATTCATTATTATTACGACATGGATGAATGGGAGCTATTCGATTTAGAGCATGACAAGAATGAAATAGATAATTTGTATGGCAAATGTGGATACGAAGAAATTACAACGGCTTTAAAACAAAAAATAAAAGCACTTCAAGTTCAATATAAAGACGATATGTCATTAGAGGAAATGCGAGCTATGACTGACATGGTTGTTGAACGAGTTTATAGTGAAAACAAAGAATAGCATAAAATGTATCTTTTTAAAAACTGTTGTGTTATAGTTTGCATATCCTTTTCACTTCTTGCCTTTGGTCAATATGAAAAAAAGACAAAGGTGTTTTTATTTGCTGGACAATCTAATATGGATGGCCGCGGTGATGCTTCAAAACTTACAAACAAAGAAAAAGAGTGGTTAGAAAAAGCGAGTCAAAAAATAAACTTTATTTACAAAGGAACCGTAGGTGAAGGAAATGCTATTAAATACAATGGAAAATTGAATTTCACAGATCCTTGGGAGTTTGTGAAAAAAAAATTTAGTATAGAAAAATGCTTTGGACCCGAACTATTTTTTGGCATTGAGCTTGCTAAAAATTATCCAAACCAAAATTATTTGTTTATAAAAAGATCGCAAGGCGGAACTTCTCTATACGGTGCTTGGAATCCCTTATGGACTAATGAAAAAGCTGCTTTTTTCAACGAACAAAAGAAGCCAAAATTATATAAAGATTTTATTAAACTAATTGATGACGAGTTGTCCAAACTTGACCCCAATAGCTATGAGATTGTGGGAATGCTATGGGTACAAGGCGAAACAGACAGTAACACCCAAAATGGATTAAAAGCTGCTAATTCTTATGCTGAAAATTTGGAGTTATTAATCCATTCAATTAGGACATATTACAACTTACCTAATTTACCTTTTTTAGCTTTGGGTGTTGGAAGCGATAAAGTTATAAAGGCAATAAAAAGTGTAAGCGACAAAACACCAAATGTTACATTTGTGGAAAGAAGTAAAAACCCGAAAAATTATAATTACACGCCAATCTATACGCATCAATGGCAAGGGAAAAATGTAGGGCATTATAATTATGAAGGGATGAAAAAAATTGGACAATTATTTTACAACAGTTATTCTGAGAACTATTTAAAGTTATTAATTGAATGAAAAAAAATCTTTCAACATTATTATTTTTTTTAACGTTTTTCTTTTTCTCATGCTCCGAGAAAAAAAAGCCAAACATCATATGGTTGGTTTGTGAAGATCAATCTCAGATTTTCTTTCCAATGTATGGGGATAATACAGTTGATCTTCCTAATTTAAAAGCTCTTGCTGAAGATAGTGTTGTGTTTGAAAATATGCATGCTACTACTCCTGTTTGTTCACCTGCTCGTAGTGCAATTATTACAGGGATGTATCCAACCACACTGGGAACTCACAATATGAGAGCTTATAATGAAGGCAGAGCAACAAATCAACCACAACTTAATATCCCTAGTTATTCTCCTTCTTTTCCTGACCATATTAAACCATTCACAACATACCTAAGGAATCAAGGCTATTTTTGTATTAACAATAACAAAGAAGACTATAACTTTAAAATTAGTAAAGATGCTTGGAATCAGAGTTGTAGTTATTGTAGTGGGACAATGAAGGAAAATATTCATTGGCGAAACCGTTTGCCAAATCAACCCTTTTTTGCTGTCTTTAATTTTCAAATTACGCATGAGGCGCAAATATGGAAACAAAGTGAAAACAAATTATATGTAGATCCGAATCAACTTAATGTTCCAAAATTTTTCCCTGATAATGATATTATTAGAAAAGATTTAGCTGTAAATTACAGTAACCTTGTGCGAATGGATAATGAACTAGGGCTTCGAATTCAGGAACTAAAAGATAAAGGGCTATATGAAGATGCTTATATTTTCTTTTATAGTGATCATGGAGGGCCGTTCCCAAGATTTAAAAGGGCTATTTATGATACTGGTGTCAAAGTTCCATTTATGGTTAAGTACCCAAAATCGAAGTGGGCTAAAACTCGTGTGGATGAGCTATTAAGCTTTGTTGATCTTGCACCAACAGTTCTTGATATCGCTGGAATCGAAATCCCAAACCACCTTCAAGGGTTTTCCTTTTTGGATTTTTATAAGTTTAATCGCAACTATCTTATAACTGCATCTGATCGTTTTGATGAAGAGGTTGATAGAATACGATCTATAAAAACAAAAAAATTTAAATTGATAAAAAACTTCTATCTGGAAAAGGCTCACGCGCTCCCTGTTCGCTACAGAGAAAACATGCCCCTAATGAAAGAACTGAATAAACAATTCATGGAGAATACTTTAAATAATGATCAAATAAAGTGGTTTCAAAGCCCAAAACAAGAATTTGAGCTATACGATTTGGAAAAAGACCCAAATGAGCTCGAAAATCTCTCGGGAATACCTGAATACTCCTCAGTAGTTGATGCTTTAAATCAAGAACTAGATAAATGGATTATAGACACGAATGACTTAGGAGAATTTCCAGAATCATTTACTATTAACAATTCAAAGATTGATTAAATTAGTATGTTGGTTGTTTTAAAAATAAAGGGGTAGCACCTCAATGATATTAGTTGTTTTTATTTCTGGGATTGTTTTTTAGCATCATGACAAATAAATAGCTGTATAATTTCAAGTAATTGATCATTGTCTTTAAACTTAACCTGAAAACTTGTCTCAAGGTTTTTAAGAATAATCTTCAACGGTTACTTGTACTGATCAAGGTCTAACACATAAAAAAGTCAAGATTTATCTTGTTCCATTTCAGATTTCCAATTATTCAAATCGTTCAAAAGTGCTGATCGTAATTTTGGTTTTTCATTGGATAGATTATGTCTTTCATAAGGGTCTTTTTCCAAATTATAGAGCTCTATCTTATTGGATTCAAACCAATGAATGAGCTTGTACTTACCTTTTCGTATTGCAGATGATTTTGTGTCTCCGGTACTTTTTGGTCTTGCTTTTTCAGAATGCCAGTAAACCGTTCGGTTTTGCCATTTCTTTTTAGAATAAAGCAATGGAAGCATGCTTTTTCCGTCCACATCTGAGTCTATATTGACAGTTACATCCAATAGTGTTGGAAAAATATCCATGAGCGTTACAATAGAAGCATTCTCAATTCTTGGTTTAAATTTATTTTGCCATTTAATAAATAAGGGAACTTTTATCCCTCCATCATATAACCACCCTTTTCCAGCGCGTAACGGAAAATTTGAGGTAGCTAACTGCCTTTTGTTATAGCCGTCATTAGATAATCCTCCATGGTCGGAAGAAAAAACGATTATTGTGTTTTCCAAGACTCCACTAGATTCTAAATGAGCTAAAAGTTTACCAATGTTGTAGTCCAAGTTTTCTACCATAGCGGCATAAGCGGGATTATCCTGACGCATTTTTGTACGTCCTGTACCTTCTTCAATATATTCGGGTTGATTCCCAAAATCAGTAGCCTCTATTTCTTTAAGGTTACGCTCTATGTCGTTAGGTTTTGCTTCAATTGGTTGATGAACAGCATAATATGAAAGCATAAGCATAAATGGTTTCAATGAATCATACTCCTTTAAGTAATTAATTGCTTGATTTGTCATGACATCAGTCAGATAATCACCTTCAGTGCTTACCTCATCAACATCTGGAATAGGTTTCTTTTTGTTCTTTCCTTTTCCCTTAAAAACATTAAAGGGATAGATAAAACTAATAGGTGAGCCAGCTTTTCCAGCACCAAAGCTAAATTGAAATCCAAAGTCACGTAAACTTTGTTCATCTCCTAAATGCCATTTACCAAAATAAGCCGTATGATACCCCATCTTATTAAATGATTTAATGAAGTTTTTGTTTGCAGCTATATTTTTGATTTCAAACCCATCATCAGGAACATTTCCATTTTGTATTGGATAATTCCCCGTCATCATAGAAAATCTAGAGGGTACGCATCTTGGGTAGTTTGCGTATGCTTTTGTGAATGAGACAGATTGGCTCGCAAGTGTATCAATATGAGGAGTTTGATATGTTTTTGAACCATGAATGCTAAGATCGTGGTACCCTAAGTCATCAACATGAATAATCAGAATATTTGGCTGTAATTGACCAAAAGAAAAAATTGATAAAAAACAAAAGAAAACAGTTAAATAATAAATGGCATAATGTTTTCTCATATTTATAAAAATTAAAAGTTGAATAACATGCCATGTATTTATTGGCTACGAGTTATTATCAAATATATTTATTTCTAGAAATATTTTTTGCGGCAAAAAATAAACTTCTTTCCATTAGTTTGAATTATCGAATTTTTGTGGCACAAGTCGAAACCATATCTAACAAAGTTGTGGGTTTAATTTTTAAAGCGGAGATATGTGAGGATCTCGGCGTAATCCTTACAGGGATTACTACAGAAACACAACACTTTCCCGCAGTGTTTGTCCAAATGCCTTTGTTGAAATATCCCCTACAACACAAATAAAACAGTCAAGCTATTTGATTTTTTATTCGTATATAATTTAGTGTATTCAAAATTTTTATAGATTTATAACATGAAAGACTTAAAATATCTCATAGCATACACGGTTCCCCTGAGTGTAGTTGTTAGTTTATATTTTAAAGGAGTCTTCTCCTTCACTGCATTGGCTTATGTGTTTGTTTTAATACCCTTTCTTGAAGGCATAATTCCGATAAAAAACGATGAATTTTCAGATATTGATAAACAAAAAAGGGCGTTGAATCGTTTTTTTGATTGGCTTCTTTACTTAAATGTTCCTATTGTTTACTCTGTGCTATCTTATGGGATATATAGCTTTTCAACTACAACTTTAAGTGTTTATGAATATGTGGGATTAATTTTTGCGCTAGGCATTTTGTTGGCAACTAACGCAGTGAATGTTGCACATGAGCTAGGTCATAGGAAAGGAAAATTTGAGATTTTACTTACAAGGTTATTGCTGTTGCCTTGTTTGTATTTGCATTTTACTCTGGAGCACAATTACGGGCATCATAAATATGTTGCTACCGAAAAAGACCCAGCAACTGCAAAAAAGGGGCAGAGCTTATATCATTTTTGGATAACATCGGTTTTTGGTCAATATAAAAATGCATGGCGGATACAAACCAAACTACTCAAAAAGAAAGGGGCACATTTTTTCTCAACCAAAAACAACATGCTGTTGTTTATCATTTACCAAGTAGCATATTTGGGTGGTGTTTATGCTTTTTTTGGAGTAAAAATATTTTCTATTGCTTTAATTGTGGGGATAATTTCCTTCTTGTTTCTCGAAACCATCAATTATATAGAACATTATGGCTTGGCTCGAAATAAAATCAACGGCAAGTACGAAAAGGTTCAACACATACACTCATGGAATTCCGATCATATCATGGGTAGAATTGTGCTTTATGAGTTAACTCGGCATAGTGATCACCATTTTCGAGCTTCAAAAAAATATCAAGTTTTGGATAGCTTAGAAAACAGCCCAACATTGCCATTTGGTTATCCGGCATCTATGCTTTTAGCACTTTTTCCGCCTCTTTGGTTTCGTGTTATTCATCCAAAATTAATACCCAACAAGTAGTTGAAAAGGGCAGCTTACAAAAGCTTTCTTACTTTCTGCTCCCATTTCCATGCCGAAGCAATAGCTTCGTCCAGGCTGCGTTTGGTTTTCCAACCCAAAACAGTATTTGCTTTGGTGGTGTCAGCATAGGCGGCTATAACGTCGCCTTCGCGGCGCGCACCAATTTCGTAAGGGAGTTTTTGCCCTGAAACACGTTCAAAACTTTGAATAACCTCCAATACGCTACTTCCTTTACCTGTTCCTAAATTGAACACTTCGTAGGCGTCTGCACTTTTCTGCTCCAAAATACGCTCCAAGGCTACCACGTGTGCCTCTGCTAAATCTACCACATGAATATAATCTCTAACGTTGGTGCCGTCGGGGGTGGGGTAGTCGTTTCCAAACACGGTGAGTTTTGGATAAATCCCCGCTGCAGTTTGAGTAATAAACGGAACCAAATTCTGGGGTTTGCCAAGGGGTAATTCGCCAATGGCAATAGATGGATGTGCACCAATAGGATTAAAATAGCGTAACGCAATTACCCTAAACCCTTCGATAGCGTTTACGGCATCCACCAAAATTTCTTCGCCAATTTGTTTGGTATTCCCATAGGGCGACATGGCAGGTTGCACGGGCGCATTTTCAGTAATGGGTAGCTCGGTAGCTTCGCCATAAACGGTGCACGACGAGCTAAAAATATACGGAATGGGCGCATCAGCTTTTTCTACTTCAACCAATAGATTGAGCAGTATACCCAAATTATTTTGGTAATACGCCACCGGTTTTTGCACGCTTTCGCCCACGGCTTTAAAGGCTGCAAAATGGATAATTCCCGTAATGCGATGTTTTTCAAAAAGCGAAGCCAACGCTTTGGCATCTTGCAAGTTGAGTTCAACAAATGTTGGGCGAATGCCACTTGCGGTTTCTATGCCGTCCAAGACTTCAATAGAGGAGTTAGACAAATCATCTACAATAAGGACTTGATACCCTTTTTCTTGCAGGGATACCACCGTATGCGACCCAATAAAACCTAAACCTCCTGTAACTAAAATCATGTTAAACAATTCTATCTACAAAAGTAGGTTTTTTCAGCTTAGGATTTCTGTGATGTAGTTATCCAATCATTAATTTTATCTTCCAATAATGCCAACGGAATACAGCCAGATTCCAACACAATACGGTGAAACGCACGGATATCAAATGCATCGCCGAGTTCCTGCTCAGCCATGGCACGGAGTTCCATAATTTTTAGCTGTCCAATTTTATACGACAATGCCTGCCCTGGGTTTGCCATATAACGCTCAATTTCAGAAATAATGGCGTACTCGGGTTCGGCTTCATTAGCTAGTGAATAGGCAATGGCTTGCTCGCGTGTCCAGCCTTTGGTATGAATGCCGGTATCTACCACTAAGCGAATGGCGCGGTGCATTTCGGCACTTAACATTCCAAAATACTGATACGGATCGTCATACAAGCCAAGTTCTGTTCCCAACGATTCGCAATACAATGCCCAACCTTCGCCGTAGGCGCTGTACCAAAGTGTTTTTCTAAAATCGGGTAGGGAAGTGTCTTCTTGTTGCAACGAAATTTGAAAGTGATGCCCCGGGATGGCTTCGTGCAAAAACAAGTCTTCATCAGAGAAGATATTATATTCACGCACATTTGGAATCGGCACATAAAACACACCGGGTCTTTGGAAATTGATACTGCAGATTTGATGTCTCCTTTTTTTGGGAGGATATTAAAGAAAATGCCTCCCTTCGA
>JAFMFL010000098.1 GCA_017856205.1 Flavobacteriaceae bacterium | reverse complement strand
GTTCTTCCATTCTTCCCTCCCCTTCTAAGCCACTTGCAAGCGCACCCGAAGTTGCAGGAATTAAGATGTTGCCATTTGAAACAAGGGTTTCAATATTGTTTTTGTTTGCAGGGTGTTTATGCATATCCAAATCCATAGCAGGAGCAAAGAAAACAGGACATTTTGCTGAAAGATACGTAGCGATAAGCAAATTATCTGCGGTGGCTTGTGCCATTTTGGAAAGGGTATTTGCAGAAGCGGGCGCAACAAGCATGGCATCTGCCCAAAGACCCAAATCGACATGGTTATTCCATACAGCGTTTTCGTTTTCTTCTTGCGTAAAAGAACTCAGTACCTCACGGTTAGAAACAGTTGATAACGTAAGTGGGGTAACAAACGTTTTGGCAGCATCAGTGATAACCACCTGAACTTTAGCACCAGCTTTGACAAGCAATCGGACAATAAGAGGCGTTTTGTACGCGGCTATACTCCCCGAAATTCCTAGTAAAATACGCTTGTCATGCAAAACCGACATGGCTATGCTTCTGAATCGGCATCGGTATGACGATAGTAAATTTTTTCTTGCAACCATTGCTCAATAGCAATAGCGTGTGGCTTGGGAAGTTTTTCGTAGAATTTTGAAACTTCTATTTGTTCTTTGTTTTCAAAAATCTCTTCTAAGTTTTCTGTTGGGGTAGCAAACTCTTCAAGTTTTTCGAACAACTCCGTCTTAATATCTTCATTGATTTGCACGGCACGTTTGGCTAAAATAGAAATAGTTTCATAAATGTTGCCTGTGCTTTCATCCAATGCGTTTCGATTATATGTCTTTGTGGTATCTGCGGCCTGTGTGCGTTTTAAATCCATGCGTTGAAATTAATTGGATGCAAAAGTACGGATTTCTTGTTCAATATCTTCCATCATTTCTGTAGCAGCTTGCATGTGGTCAGAATTGGGGTATAAACGCTTAAAATTTTCAAATTTAGATTTGGCATCTTCAAGCCGTTTTTCCTTGATATACTGAACGCTATTAATGGCTAAAGTAGCAGCGGCGGAAAATTGCACAAATAGGGCGGCTTCTCTAAAACTTGTTCCTGGATTATCGGCAATAAAGTTATCAAGTGCCGTCAATGCAGCTTTGTAGTCGCGAATAGTATTGTACTGTTTTGCAGTTTCAAATCCTTTTTTTTCAATTTTCTCCCTAAGTTCTTTGGCCATGGCGTTTGCTTCTGGCATGCGCTCATCGTCTGGGTAACGATTGATAAACTCTTGAATTTTATCAATCGCTTCCACTGTATCAGTTTGGTCTAAACTAAAGTTTGGAGAAGTTTTGTAATGGGCATAAGCCATTAAAAAATACGCCTCAGCTGCTTTTTGACTTTTAGGGTATGCTTTAACAAAGGTTTCAAATTCGTATGCCGCTAAGATGTAATTTCGAGTATTTAGTAGTGAATAGGCATAGAAAAAAACAATGCGTTCCGCTTGAGGTTTACCTCTGTAAATTTCTTTAAGTTGAGTAAAAAGTTTTGCTGCTTTGCGGTATTTTTCTTGCTCGTATAATTCTAATGCTAGATCATTTTTTAATGCAACATCTTCACTTTTTAAGGCTTTTTGCAAATCACTACACCCAATAAATAAGAGTAGTGTTAAAATAACTATATAATTTGGTACTTTCATACCCGCAAACTTAACTAAAACCAATTACATACCTACAACTTTCATGCAAATCAATTTATTACTTGTTTTGTGCTTGACTATCACTAATTTAACAGCACAGGATATAAAAAAGCCTAAACATTGGGGCATTCATTTTGGCTACAGTACGCAACAAACAGCGCCTTTTCACTCGATTGATTATGACTTTGAACAAGGACATGTTTTGGGACAATTTAGGTTGAAAAATCATACGTTTAAGAAAATAGATATACAGTTTTTTGCAGAAGGCGGCTACTATTATGCCCAGCACCAGCTTATTAATAAATGGTTTACCTCAACCAAATATTTTAATCATTTTCCAGAAGATTTTCATCAAGAAATGTTGCAAAAAAAACCTATCCATCAAGTGGTTTTTAATGCAGCTGTGGAAATAGTGCATTTTTTAAATCCAAAAACACAAGTATTTGGTTATGCTGCCATTGGCCCCATATGGACATCACAACAAACAGAACGTCTTGCCAAAGGGTTTGCCTTTTCAGACAATATTGGAGTGGGTGTAAAATTTAAATTAAGTCAAAAGATGTGGCTCAGTAATATGGTTGTTATTCGACATGAATCCAATGCAAATTTAAAATTTCCAAATTCTGGACACAATACATTAGGTGTGCGTGTAGGTTTGGTATTCAATCTAGCTGATCCACAAAAGGGCGCAGCGCAGCTGTCAAGCCTTCAGAAGCTTTAACTAGTGGAAGTCTAACCACATCAGTAGATAAATTTTTGAGGGCAGAAACTGCTTTAATACCAGCTGGATTTCCCTCCTTAAACAATAAATCAATTAAAGGCAAAAGTGTAGTGGTAATCCGATTTGCTTCTTCTTTATTTTTAGCTAAGGCAGCTCGAATTCCGGCAGAAAATGTTCTTGGAAAACCGCCGGCTGCCACCGAAATTACACCGTCACCACCCATCAGCGTAAGCGGAATAGCTGTTTCATCATCACCCGATAGGACCAAAAAGCCTTCAGGGGCATTGGAAATAATTTCTTTGCCTTGGTTTAAATCACCACTCGCATCTTTTACAGCAAAAATGTGTTTCGCATTATTTGCTAATCTAAGTGTAGTTTCTGCAGTCATATTGACACCCGTTCTTCCAGGAACATTGTACATGATGAGCGGCAAAGGTGTAACAGCATCCAATGCCATATAATGTTGGTAAAGTCCTTCTTGTGATGGACGATTGTAATAAGGAGTGACCGATAAAATAGCATCAAATCCTTTCGTATCTATATGTTGAAATTCATGAATTAATGTAGCGGTATTATTCCCACCAAGACCCATCACCAATGGCACACGACCATTAACTTCACGAACAAAAGTGCCGAAAATAGCATTTCGTTCTTCAGTTGTCAGCGTAACAGATTCACCTGTAGTTCCCAAAGCAACTAAATAGTCAATACCTTCATCAATCAAAAAATGAATAATTCGTTTTAATGCGTCAAAATCAACAGCGCCCTCTTCTGTGAAAGGGGTGATTACCGCAACGCCTGTTGATAAACCTTTAAGTGCACTCATTAGGATGAATTTTATGGAAATACTGCTTAATGTAAGACAAAAACTCTCCAAAATCGGTTGTTGGAGGAAGTGCCAAATCATTTAGTCTGTTGTCTAAAGAAGAAGGACCAATGCGAAATGATGCCTTGAGCTGGGCAGAAAATGATACTAAAGGTAATGTGATCTGTTCCACAAAATGAACAACTACGTCATATTGTTGGGCTAACGAATAAACCAAATCATCAGCCAAAATACGTCCGCGCCAATCTAGGCTTTGAGGATGTAAATGGGGTTTTGCAACTCCTTCTAGCATTTTCTTATTAACATTGTAATGTACACGTTCTATAACAGTAAATTCAGCTGAAAATATCCGACACATATCGTCAAATTGTGCTTCTGTAATAGTTAAATCTGTATCGTGAATAAATACCAAACGACGAATCGCTTTTGGCTTAAAAGCCGTGCGATTTTTAAGTGCATTAAGCTGTGGTGCGACGGCACGTTTGGCGAAAAATTTCATAGTATGCAAAAATAGTATTTTAAAAGGACGTAGCTATTTGAAGGTGTATTAAATTATAAAAAATTAACGCCTTGTTATAAATATAACAATTAAGGCGTTAACATGGATACAAATTGCTGAGCTGTGATAATAGGAATGCCTAATGCATCAGCTTTGTTTTTTTTGGAATGTCCCATATTATCTCCAGCAACTACATAAGATGTTTTTGAGGATATGGAAGACGCAATTTTACCGCCATGCTGTTCTATCAATGCTTTGAGTTCATCTC
>JAFMFL010000097.1 GCA_017856205.1 Flavobacteriaceae bacterium | reverse complement strand
GTATGGGTATGATGTATAATTTACTAGATTTCCCTAAAAATCGATTGCCAGGCCAAAGGGGAACCACAACGCCAATTGTCGAAAGAATTTGTACGACGTTGGCTAATAGAACACGGTTTTCAAGGCAAACCTGGACAACAATTACCCGAAATGTCAGACGATTATATTGAATCTGTTTCAGCGCGTTATATCGAGCTTTACGAACATATTACGGGCAAAACCTTTCAAAAAGCTGACCTTACAGATGTTGAAGGTCGCATTCAGCAAAATTTAGATATTTTTTTTAAGTCCTAATACCTCAAGTAACTTCCCGCCAACAGCGGTGTTATGTGGTAATTTATGCTTGACAGGATGATTGCGAAGCCACGTTAATTGTCGTTTTGCAAATCGTCTGGTGTTCTTTTTGATATGTGCTATACTTTCTTGCAAAGATTCTTTTCCTTCAAAATAAGGAACCAATTCTCTGTATCCAACAGTTTGTAATGCATTCAGTTCTTTGTGTGGTAAAAGCCCTTTGACCTCTTCCACTAATCCCTTTGCAACCATAGCATCTACACGAGCATTAATTCGCTCATACAATTCTTCTCTGGGCATGGTCAGTTCAATGGAAATTACATCAAATGAGCGTTCTTTTTTGGGTTGTCCTAAAAAGGAGGAGTACGGCTTTTTAGATGCAGTACAAACGCCCAACGCACGTAACAACCTTACATGATTTTGTAAATCTACAACATTGAAATATGCAGGATCTAAGCGTTTTAGTTCGTTTTGTAAATACGTTAATCCCTTTGCCTCATATGCCTTTTGCCACATAAATGAAATGTCATTCGGTACATCGGGAAAATCATCTAATCCACGAACCACTGCGTCTGTGTATAGGTTTGAGCCACCAACCAAAACGGCTACATCAGAGCGCTTAAATATGGAATTAAGCAATGCAATGGCATCTTTCTCAAAATCCCCAACGGAATAAGGCTCGTGAATGCTTTTATGTTGAATAAAATGATGGAGAATACCCTGTTGTTCTTCGGCTGAGGGTACGGCAGTTCCTATCTCCATCTCTTTATAAAACTGACGCGCATCACTAGATAAAATAGGACAGCCCAAAAGTTTTGCCAATTCTACCGCAAAGGATGTTTTGCCAATGGCAGTTGGACCAGAAACGGTAATAAGTTTAGGACGCTGCATCGAGATGAATAATTTCTTTCACTTTATTTTTTCGCACAAATTGCTGTATGATATGACGTGCCGCCCAAGAGTTTTTCATGGGAGTAATGATGGTGTTAATCATATCAATATTTGTGATTTGATAATTTAGACTCACATATCCAAACCCTTTATAATCATTGTCTTGAATAAGGATAATACTCCGTTCGTCATGGGTGCGCCCTTTGTCTATTAACAGCATATTGGGCGACTGAAAACTCAGTCTATCAATGCATTGTTGCACACGTTTGTTGTATTGCTCGGCAGTTTCCTTTTCCACACAAGCACCCATACATTGGTTAATTGCTTCGTGTGAGCATGCATTTTTAGGGGATTCTAATCCAACCAATTTTAAACACAGCGTAAATTTCTGCGCAAAGAAATACAATGTTTTACGTGCATTATTTAAGTTTTTAAACGTAGTAACATAGCTGATGTCATCTTGCGCGTGGGCAATTCGTAAAAATTGATAACCAGAACTCGTAACACCCGATTCCAATCCAAAACGAATAAGGTCATTTTTATGTACTCTGTTATGCTTGGGCTTGTGCAGTTGGATTTCGTCCACTTCTTTGAGCAAAGCTATAAGCTCATTTCCTGTTTCTTCGGTACTAACACTATGTGTTTCTAACTGGATTTTTAACGCTTTTCTACTTTTCCCTGTAAAGTGCTGATTTACACGTTTTCGCATATTGGTGCTTTTACCAATATAAATGACGTCTCCTTGTTGGTTGTGAAGGTAATACACCCCCGTTACAGGTTTAACCTGTTCAACCAAATGCAAAAACTTTTGCTTAACCTGATCTTGCTCTTTATTGCGAAGAACCTCTTTGACAATGGTTTTTTCGGAGTCTTTGTCTAATAATAATTTGAGGAGCTTGACAGTAGCACGGGCATCTCCAGCCGCACGGTGGCGGTCGCTAAGTGGAATACCCAAAGACCGCACAAGCTTCCCTAATTTGTATGAAGCTTGCTCGGGAATCAATTTCTTGGCAAGTGCAACAGTACACAGCGTTTGTCTTTGATATCTAAACCCTAATCGATTGAATTCAGTACAAAGCATGCGATAGTCAAAGCTTGCGTTGTGTGCCACTAAGGTGCAATCTTCAGTAATTTCTACGATACGTTTGGCAATTTCATAAAACTTGGGTGCGTTACGCAGCATTTTTTCGTTTATTCCTGTGAGATTTGCCACAAAGGGTTGGATGGGTCGCTCTGGGTTGATAAGGCTTATAAATTGATCAACAATTTCATTGCCATCAAATTTGTAAATGGCAACTTCTGTAATCCCTTCCTCGTTGTATTTTCCTCCTGTGGTTTCTACATCAACTACTGCGTACATGCCTTAATTTCTACGTCCAAAAATAAGACTTCCTATACGAACCATGTTACTGCCAGTAGTAATTGCAAGAGGGTAGTCGTTACTCATGCCCATAGATAATATTGTGAGTGTTTTTTTTGCCTTCCATTCGCTGTAAAACGCTGAAAGGATTTCAAATTCACGTTTTACTTGTTGTTCATTTTCGGTAAAGCTAGCCATGCCCATTAGCCCAACAATACGGACATTTTCATATTGGTTTTCTTGGGAAAATAAGGCTTCTGCTTCGCCGAATGAAAACCCAAACTTTGAACTTTCCTCTGCAATATGAATTTGGATAAGCACGTCTATTACACGATGGTGCTTTGCACCCTGCTTATTGATTTCAGCCAAAAGTCTTTCGCTATCAACCCCATGAATAAGATGCACAAATGGGGCAATGTATTTTACCTTATTGCGCTGCAAATGTCCAATCATGTGCCAACGAATATCGTTGGGTAGTGTCTCAGCTTTTTGGCAAAGTTCTTGGACTTTATTTTCTCCAAAGTCACGATGACCAGCAGCGTATGCTTCTTCAATGGCACTGTTGGGCTTTGTCTTGGAAACTGCCACGAGGGTTGTTCCTTGCGGTAATTCAACACTAAGTTTTTGAATTTGTTCCGCTATCATGCCGAGGATTTTTCAACAAGCGCTGTAATCTGGAGGGCAATGTCTAAGGCATTTTTACCTTGGGTAAGTGGGACAATTACCGGCGTGTGGTTGGTAATGGCATCGGCAAAACATTCGAGTTCCATAAGTATGGCATTTACTTCAGGAATTTTAGGATTGTCGAAGAAGATTCGTTTCTTCTTTCCCTGTGCATTTTCCAATACCATGTCAAAATCCCCAACCTCTTTTGGCGCGTCGTGCATCTTTACCACCTCCACTTTTTTATCCAAATAATCTACAGAGATGTAAGCATCTTTTTGGAAAAAGCGCGCTTTTCGCATGTTTTTTAACGAAATCCTACTTGCGGTCAGATTGGCAACACAACCATTTTCAAATTCTATTCTGGCGTTGGCAATGTCTGGTGTTTCGCTGATAATGGAAACCCCACTTGCCGAGATGTTCGCAACAGGAGCATCAACCACGCTGAGTACCGTGTCAATGTCGTGAATCATAAGGTCTAAAACAACAGGAACGTCTGTTCCGCGCGGATTAAACTCTGCTAAGCGATGCGTTTCAATAAACATACTGTCACGGATATCGTCTTTTACCGCCAAAAAAGCAGGATTAAATCGCTCTACATGCCCCACCTGACCCAACACCTGATGTTTTTCGGCGAGAGCGATGAGTTCTTCGGCTTGTGAAACCGTCTGGGCAATGGGCTTTTCAATAAAAACATGTTTGCCTTTTTCAACAGCTTGTTTGGCAAGTTCGTGATGAAATAGGGTAGGTGTTACGATATCTACCACTTCAACAGCATCTATCA
>JAFMFL010000023.1 GCA_017856205.1 Flavobacteriaceae bacterium | reverse complement strand
ATGCAGTATCACCCACACGGCGATGCCTCTATTTCAGATGCGATGGTGCAAATTGGGCAAAAAGATTTACTCATAGATATGCAGGGAAACTGGGGGAATATACTAACTGGCGATTCGGCAGCAGCTTCACGTTACATTGAAGCACGCTTGTCCAAATTTGCCGTCGATGTGGTGTATAGCCCAAAAGTGACGCAATGGCAGCTGTCGTATGATGGGCGTAAAAAAGAGCCGATTCATCTTCCTGTAAAGTTTCCAATGCTGCTGGCTCAAGGGGGCGAGGGGATTGCCGTGGGTTTATCGACCAAAATTCTTCCGCACAATTTTAATGAACTCATTGACGCTTCCATCAAACACCTTCAAGGAAAACGCTTTACGCTACTTCCTGATTTTCCCACAGGCGGTATTATGGATGCCGATAATTACAATGACGGTGTTCGGGGCGGAAAAATTCGAGTTCGTGCTCGTATTACTCAAGAAGACAAACAAACCTTAGTCATTACTGAAATTCCATTTTCGACCACAACGTCTTCTTTGATAGATTCTATTTTGAAGGCAAACGATAAAGGGAAAATCAAAATCAAAAAAATTGAGGACAACACCGCGGCAAATGTGGAGATTAAAATCCACCTTCCGCCCAATGTTTCTCCCGACAAAACCATTGATGCACTTTTTGCCTTTACGGCTTGTGAAACCTCTATTTCCCCGTTAGGCTGCGTCATTGAAGACAACAAACCCAATTTTATTGGAGTGTCCGAAATGCTGCGTCGTTCTACCGATCATACGCTAGAACTCCTTCGTGCCGAACTTGAAGTAAAAAAAGAAGAACTAGAGGAACAATGGCATTTTGCGTCGTTGGAACGCATTTTTATCGAAAACCGCATCTATCGCGACATTGAAGAAGTGGAAACTTGGGAAGGCGTGCTTAAAGCCATTCATGAAGGCTTAGCGCCGCATGTTATTCATTTAAAGCGTGCCGTAACTGATGATGACGTGGTGCGCTTAACGGAAATTCGCATCAAGCGTATTTCAAAATTTGATTTAAATAAAGCACAACAAAAAATTGAAGCACTCGAAGCAGAATTAGACCAAGTTGCATACCATATAGCACATATTGTTGAATTTGCTGTGGACCATTTTAAACGCCTTAAAAACACCTATGGCGCTGACAAAGCCCGTAAAACTGAATTAAGTGTTTTTGCAGATGTAGATGCGCGAAAGGTTGTCATTCGAAACACCAAGTTATATGTAAGCAGGGAAGAGGGTTTTGTAGGGACGTCTTTGCGTAAAGACGAATACGTCACAGATTGTGCTGATATTGACGATGTAATTGTGTTTACCGATGATGGTAAAATGATAGTTACCAAAGTGGATACCAAGACCTTTGTGGGTAAAAATATCATTCATGTTGCCGTTTTTAAGCAGAAAGACAAACGCACCATTTACAACATGATTTATCAAGATGGTCGAGGCGGAACTTCGTATATTAAACGTTTTGCCGTAACAGGTGTTACAAGAGATAAGCACTACGATCTTACCAATGGGAGTTCGCAGTCCAAAGTGCATTATTTTTCTGCCAATCCAAATGGAGAGGCCGAGATTGTTACTGTTCATTTGCGTCAAAGCGGGTCCATCAAAAAACTCAAATGGGATGTTGACTTTGCCGATTTGGTGATTAAAGGCAGGGGCGTTCGTGGAAATACCGTAACTAAATATGCCATAAAGCGGATAGATTTAAAGGAAGAAGGAGTGTCCACACTTAAACCCCGTAAAATATGGTATGACGAAACGGTGCAACGCCTTAATGCAGACGAACGCGGGCGTTTGCTTGGCGCATTTAAAGGGGAAGATCGCATTTTGATTGTTACTGAATCAGGGGTGGTGAAAACTCAAATCCCAGATTTAAGCATGCATTTTCCTCCAGATATGTTATTGTTGGAAAAGTGGGAACCTAAGAAGCCGCTTTCGGCTGTCTATTTTGACGGTACCAAAGACCGCTATTTTGGCAAACGCTTTTTTATTGAGTCCCCTGATAAAGAGGAGCAGTTTTTAAAAGAGGGAACAAAAATCAAATTGGAATGGTTTTCTTCTGATTGGCGCCCTGTATGTACACTTCATTTTGTGAAACCTCGGGGTGGCGAAGCAAAACCCCTACAACAGGTTGTTTTTGAAGACTTCATCACTCCAAAAGGCATTAAGGCAATGGGAAATCAGTTAACTACCGAAAAGCTGAAGCAAATTGAGTCAAATGACCCACTAACGTACATTCCTGAACCAGAGGTGGAAACCAATGAAATTGAAACTGAAGCCGAAGAAGTAATCCCTCCCAAAAACGATGATAGCAAGGGGCAAATCAGTTTAGAGCTTTAAGAAATTTCCTTTCGTTTTCTGAAACGCATATTGAGAAATTCCACCAACAGCGAAAAGGCGATAGCAAAGTACAAATAACCCTTGGGAATAGCCCCCACACTTGTACCCATTACTTCTAAGTGCGAAAGGTGTGCCCCTTCGGCGATAAGCATAAACCCTATTAAAATAAGGAATGAAAGTGCTAGAATCTGCAATGAAGGATGTTTGTGAACAAAACGTGTAACAGGGTGGGCAAACAACATCATAGCCAAAATAGAAACCACTACAGCAATGATCATAATCCAAATGGCACCATTGATACCACTTGTCATTCCCACGGCAGTCAAAATAGAATCTACAGAGAAAACAGCATCAATAAGTATGATTTGAAGGAGAATTTTACCTAAGGTATTGGCAGCTTTATTTTCTACATTCTTTGTTTTTTCTCCGGCGTGATCTATTTTTTCATGAATTTCTTTGGTGCTTTTATAGAGTAGAAAAAGACCGCCTGCAAACAAAATAAGCGACTGCCCATTAACTGCTGCATGCACCACCGAGTTGGATACTTGAAACAAGGTGGTTTGCATGGCAATAAGCCATGAAATGGCAAATAGCAACATAATGCGCATCATTAGGGCAAGAAGTAGCCCAATATTGGTCGCGCCTTTGCGTTTTTCTTCGGGCAGTTTGCCTACTACAATAGAAATAAACACAATATTGTCTATCCCTAAAATGATTTCCAAAAACGTTAGGGTTAACAGAGAAGAAATTGCTTCTGGGGTAAAAAGAAAATCCATTTAGTTGCTCAGTTTAGTTACCACGCCGCGTTGTTTTTTGGCGCTGTCGCCAACCAAATTGTATTCAAACGTATAGGTGTTGTTTTTTGTAGTAAGAATTTTCATGTGCACTGCCTTTGATTCCTGATAGGATAGTGGGCGCATTTTTTTCACAATACATTCACAGTCGCTTAACCAGCGTACAGATGAGCTATCTACTCTGTTCAGGTAATAATCCACCTCAATACTATCTGTACGGATAAATTTTGTGGTAAGCGTATCACCCAAAACAATGGAAGTAAACGAAAATGTTCCAGTTTGAAAGTCTTTACAATTTCTATCTGGTGAAAAACAACCCGTCAACAGCAGGAGTAGGGCAGAAAGCACAACAATTCTCATGCCTCAAAAATATCACTTTTTATTGGTGTAGGTGCTACAGCTACCATCGTTATAGAAAATAGTAATTTGTTTTATTTCTTTATCTGTTGCGTCGATATTTTGATCAATCGATGATAGTGGTGGTGAAGGCTGTGTCTCTACAGTTGCGCTTACGTTACTTTCCTGTTTGCTTTCAGAAAATAAATCAATTTCAGGATTGGTGATAGGGTTTGATTTGGAGATTCCCAACAACAACCAATCGCTGTGTACAGTAGGGAAGGCATCTAAAACTTTCAAAATAAAATCTAAGCTTGGCTTGTTTCGACCCGAAAGGATATGCGAAATAGAGGATCGTTGCACACCAATTTTGTCCGCAAAAGCTGCAGAACTAAGCTCACTTTCGTCAAGTATTTTTTTAATGCGTGCTACTAAATTCATGGTTACAAATGTATATTTAACTTTGTAAATCAAAGATATTTCTAAATATAGCATTAAATTTTATACACATAACATTAAACTAAAACTATATTTTATTTAGTTAAATTACACATTTACAGAATTTTAATTATTTATTTAACACAAAAGCTGAATATTGTATCCAATTGTAATCGATTAAATCTGAATTTGTTTACAGAGTTAACAAAATATTGTATTCATTTGTAAACAGGTTAAGGTTTACATTTGCAAACAATGAATGCGTTTTTATCCATACAGCCATTACTTAAATCACAAGGAGTTAAAGGGCGTTATGTTCACGTTGAAACGATTTCTTCATTACTAACAACATTTGGTGCTGTCCAAATTGGAGAAAGCGTTGATAAACGACCTATTCATGCCATTGATATGGGAAATGGCCCTATAAAAATTTTAATGTGGTCTCAGATGCACGGCAACGAATCCACCGCTACCAAAGGGCTTTTAGATGCACTTTCTTACTTAGCGCAACAATCATCGCTATTAAAGCCGTTTACGCTTAAGATAATACCAATGCTCAACCCAGATGGCGCAGCGGCTTACACTCGGGTAAATGCCAACGATATTGACCTTAATAGAGATGCGCTAAATCAAACGCAACCCGAATCACGTCTTCTCATAGAAACCTATCATGCATTTAATCCCCAGTATTGTTTTAATCTGCACGACCAGCGAACTATTTTTGGTGTAAACGAATCCCCATGTATGCTGTCTTTTCTTGCTCCTGCTAAGGATATGGAAAAAACCATTACTCCTGCTAGGGAAAGCGCTATGGGCGTGATTGGATATATTCAAAAGGCGTTACAACCACATATTCCAAACCAAGTAGGGCGTTATGATGATAGTTTTAATCCAAACTGTATGGGGGATTATTTTATGGGTAAGGGAACCCCAACGCTTTTGTTTGAAGCAGGGCAAGTGGGGCAGGACTATGCACGAGTGGAAACCCGAAAATGGTTTGCTTTTTCAGTACTAGAAGCCTTAAAATGCATTTCCCTTGACCTTCACATGCCAAGTATTTACTTCGATATCCCAGAAGTGGAGAAATCTTTTGTTGATGTTTTAATTCAGAACCTAATGTATGAGGGTAAAGTAATCGATGTAGCCCTACAGTATGTTGAGGTGTTAAAAGACGAGCAGATACATTTTGTGCCTATCGTTCACAGAATCGGCAAGTTAGATTCATTACAAGGTCATAAAAGTATTGATGTTTCTAGTCAAACATTTTCTTTTTTAAATAAATTATCAGAAGGCTCGAATGCAGTTTGGTTAGCAGATTTGTTAAATTTAACACAATATTCACATTAAATTTTGAATTTTGACACATAATATTTAACGATTTTTTGTTTTATTTGCAAAAAATTAAATTATGACAAAATTTAAACTAGATGAAATTGATCACCAAATTCTAGATATTCTTATTGACAATATGCGTACTCCTTTTACGGACATTGCAAAACGCCTATTAATTTCAGCTGGAACCGTGCACGTTCGTGTACGTAAAATGGAAGATGCTGGAATCATCAAAGGATCTTCGCTTACATTGGACTACACCAAAATGGGTTACTCGTTTATTGCCTATGTTGGAATATTTCTGGAGAAAACACATCAAACAAAATATGTACTGGAACGACTACGTGAAATTCCTTATGTGACTGTTGCGCACATCACAACGGGCAAGTTTAACATTTACTGTAAGTTACGTGCAAAATCTACAGAGCATGCCAAGGATATAATCTTTAAAATAGATGATATTGATGGCATCTTACGGACCGAAACGATGATTTCTCTAGAGGAAAGCATCAACGATAAAAGGCGATTAATGCACACCATTTTTAACGACTTATAAAATAACTTGTGAATTCACGCACCAAATTAGAACGTTTTGAACATAATGTTCTCTCGAAATTCAAACTTTACGATAGCATATTTTCAACCTTACCCTATTCCAAAATTACCAATACCGCAACCCTATTGCCGCTTTTTGCGTCAAGTTGTGCAGATGGCTACGACCAAGAGCATGATCCCAAAACCATTGTTGAAGGATTTTTTGAGCGCTATTTTCCTGATTTTAACAAGACACAGCAGGTAGATTTGCTGTTTCGTTTTATTCAGTTTATTGAGCGGCGTGTTGTACTTTTTGATGCTGTAGAAGATGCCGCGTTTAGCCGCATCAATAACATGAGTGGAATTGGCACGCTCAGAAACCTAAAAGAAGAGGCACAAGCAAAACAAAAAACTGCGGAATTAAAGCAGCTTTTGCAAGAAATTAATGTGCGTCCTGTGCTCACAGCACACCCCACACAATTTTACCCTGGCTCGGTGTTGGGGATTATAACCGATTTGGGGAAAAGCATTCAAAACAACGATTTGCAGGAAATTAAATTATTACTTGCACAGTTGGGAAGAACACCATTTTTTAAGAAGAAAAAACCAACACCCTTAGATGAAGCACGAAGTCTAATTTGGTATTTATGCAATGTTTTTTATCCTGCCATTGGTGAGATTCAAGCCTATGTTCAACGCCATATTTTTCAAGACGAAGCGTTGTCTAGCGAAACCGTAAAGCTTGGATTTTGGCCCGGTGGAGACCGTGATGGTAACCCGTTTGTTACCACTGAAATTACGCGAAAAACAGCGCAGCTCCTTCGTAGCAGTGTTATTCGAAACTATTATCGTGACATTCGTAAACTCCGTAGAAGATTGACCTTTGCAGGTGTTGAGGAAGCCGTGTTAAACGTTGAAAGAAAGTTATATAACAGTATTTTTAAACTTGACGAGGCACCTGAAATTTCATTATCTGAACTAAAGTCTGAATTAAATGCTATTCTGAAAAAAGTCGAGGAAGATTATCACGGACTTTTTAGTAATGAATTACGCGATTTTATTGCCAAAGTAAACGTGTTTGGGTATCATTTTGCAAGTCTTGACATCCGTCAAGATTCAAGAGTGCACCATGATGCGTTTTTGACCTTATTAGAGGAAACCAATAAAACTGGCATCACAGATGCATCGTTTGATTACAAAAATGCTTCTGAAGCGGAGCGCATTGCCTTTTTAACTTCTTTAACAGGAGATGTTGACCCTGATTCGTTTGAAGACGAAACCGTTCGAAAAGCGTTAGGTTCTATTCGTGCGATGAAAAAAATTCAACAAACAAATGGTGAGGCAGGAAGCAATAGATACATCATTAGTAACAACCAAACCGCGCAAAACATTTTTGAGGTTTTTGCCATGATTCGTCTGAGTGATTGGGAGGCACCTTCGGTTGACGTAGTGCCATTGTTTGAAACCATTCCAGATTTAAAAATTGCCTTAGAGCTAATGGATAAGGTGTATTCAAATCCTGTTTACAGAGAACACTTGGCTCATCGTGGAAACAAACAAACCATTATGCTTGGATTCTCTGACGGTACCAAAGACGGAGGGTATTTGATGGCAAACTGGAGCATTTTTAAAGCCAAAGAAGAGCTTACTGCTATTTCGCGCAAGCATGGCATTAAAGTAGCCTTCTTTGACGGGCGAGGAGGACCACCAGCACGTGGCGGCGGGAATACGCATCAATTTTATGCCTCCATGGGCTCAAGTGTTGAGGCAGATGAAATCCAACTAACCGTACAGGGGCAAACCATTAGCTCCAACTTTGGAACCTTTGATTCGTGCCGATATAATTTAGAGCAATTACTCAGTTCGGGTATCTCTAACCGATTGTTTGCTGACAAAACCATTGACTTGGACGAAGAAGACAGAGCCACAATGACGAAATTGGCAGAAATCAGTTACCAGACTTATAAAGATTTTAAAGCGCATCCAAAGTTTTTACCTTATTTGGAGCATATGAGTACGTTACAGTACTATGCTAAAACCAATATTGGATCAAGACCTTCAAAACGTAAATCAAGCAAATCATTGGATTTTTCTGCTTTACGTGCTATACCATTTGTAGGTAGTTGGAGCCAGCTAAAGCAAAATGTACCTGGTTTTTATGGGGTTGGTACGGCTTTGGAATCTTTGGATAAAGCTGGCGAGTTTGATAAGGCATTGAAGTTGTATAAAAACAATGCATTTTTTAGGGCGCTTATTTCTAATTCCATGATGAGTTTACAGAAATCTTTCTTTAAACTCACGGCATACATGGAAAATGACCCAGAGTATGGTGCGTTTTGGAAATTGATTTACGAAGAGTTCCTTCGTTCTAAAAAGTATATTTTGATGCTTACGGGAATGGAAGACTTAATGCAAGACCAACCTGCAGGAAAAGCATCTATCAAAATTCGCGAGGAGATTGTACAGCCATTGTTAACTATCCAGCAATACGCATTGCTACATATTCAACAAAATAAGTTGAATAGTACAGCGCGCGAAGTCATGGAAAAGATGGTTACGCGCTCGTTGTTTGGAAACATCAATGCGAGTAGAAACTCGGCTTAAGCAGCGTAAAATTCAAAAGACTTTCGAATAAGCTCGTTTGAAACCGATTGGTTCCAAACGGGCTTTCCTATTTTTTCTAGCAATACAAAAAGTACGTTTCCGTGTTCATTTTTCTTATCATGGGTGAGCATTGAAATCACCTCAGTAATGGTATTATCGTCAAACGATACAGGAGGATAAATTTTCCCAAATACAGCTTTGATGCGGTGGGCATCATCTAATGGCAAACCTGTAAGTTCTGCAGATAAAAACCCTTCTAGCACCATGCCAATGGCAATAGCTTCGCCGTGTAGTAACCTGTTTTTTGTCGGTGAAACCAAAAAATGCGATTCAATCGCATGACCTAAGGTATGCCCAAAATTTAGAATTTTACGCAGTCCGTGTTCATATGGGTCTTCGCTAACCACTTTTGCTTTTACGCCAACAGAATGGTATATGTGAGGTAATATATCCTCTTTACCCAAAAATGAACTCAGCGTATCAAAATACGCCGGCTCTTGAATGAGTCCATGCTTTAGCATTTCGGCGTAGCCGCTGCGGTATTCATTTTCAGGTAGGGTTGCTAAAAAATTGGTATCTACCAAAACCATTTTCGGCTTTTCAATAACCCCCACCTGATTTTTAAGGGGTCCTAAATCTATCCCTGTTTTTCCGCCTACAGAGGCATCAACCATTGCCAATAACGATGTTGGAATATTGATAAAATCAATACCGCGCTTAAACGTGCAGGCTACAAAACCGCCCAAATCGGTAACCACGCCACCGCCCAAATTGATAAGCAGACTTTTACGATCTGCGCCTAGCTCAGACAAGTTTTCCCAAAGCGAAACACAAGTTGTAATATGTTTGTATTCCTCGCCAGCGGGCATGTGTAGCTCCGCAAATTTGAAGGTTACGTGCTGCTTAAATACAGGGAGACAATGCGTTTGTGTGTTGGTATCTGCTAATACAAAAATAGTGGAGTAGTCGTGTGTAGTTACCCACGCATTAAGTGCATTCCAACTGTCTGCTCCAAAAATAACCTCGCTATGTTTTGTTTGTATTTTCATCAACGATAGCGAAAGTACTGCTTTTGTTGTTTATTTTCCTAATTTTGAATATGTAAACCCAAATTAAATTACAGGAATTTGACAGATATAAATTCATTTTATCCGCACAAATCTTCAAGGGAATTACGTGCCTCACTGCTTTTATTTCAATTACTATCCTATCCTCTTTTAGTCCGCATGGCATTATTTGCATGGCAAATTTTTCGTTTTTTTCGTCTTCCGGTTGCTCCATTTGTTCGCTTTACAGGTTATTATCAATTTTGCGCGGGTAAAGATGTTGCCTCTTCTGCTGCGGTTACTTCTAAAATGGCAGCATTTGGGGTAAAAAGCGTGTTAGACTATGCCAATGAACACGCTACTAACGAAACGGATTTCGAGGATAACACAGCGGTGATTTTGCAAACAATAGGTGCAGCAGCACAAAATGACACCTATCCTTTTGCGGTGGTAAAACCCACGGCACTCGGTGCGTTTTCGCTTTTTGAAAAGAAGTCAAACGGTATTGCACTAAGCAATTTGGAAGTAGCTGCTTGGGAACGCACAAAAAACCGCCTTGATGAATGTGCAAAACTAGCAGCCGCTTCTGGAATTGTACTAATGATAGATGCCGAGGAAAGTTGGATTCAGCCTGGTGTGGATGCATTGGTGCTTCCGCTGATGAAAACGTACAACCAAAAAAGGGTAGTGGTTGCCATCACATTACAACTTTATCTTAAAGGTAGCTTTGACAGATATAAACGCCTTAGCGCAGAAGTAGAAAGCTATTTTTTAGGGGTAAAACTGGTACGAGGGGCTTATATGGAGAAAGAACGCCAACGTGCGGAAATACTCGGCATTCCTTCGCCTGTTTGCGACACAAAAGCCCACAGCGATACGCAATACCGCCAAGCGTTGGAATTAGCTTTAGAAAAATTAAGTCGGAACTTCTGTATTGTTGCAACTCATAACGAATCTGACATTGATTGGGTCGTACAAGCATGCAAACAAAAGGATATCCCACTAAACCATAAAAATTTGTGGTTTAGTCAGCTCTACGGCATGCGGGATTATATTTCCTTTGATTTGGCTGCACAAGGAGCCAATGTATTCAAGTACGTGCCTTTTGGACCCCTAGCGCAATCCATTCCATATTTGATACGAAGGGCATTGGAAAACAGTTCCATGAAAGCACAAACTGCACGCGAACAAACAATGATTAAAAAAGAGTTGCGTTTAAGAAAAGTTAACGCTTAAAATACGCCGTATTTGTGCAATTTTCTACGGAAAAAGTGTCATCATCTAGTTCCATTACATACACATTACACGAATCTACGCCAATGGTACTTTCACTAAAACGCACATCAACGTTTTTAAACCATTGCACGGTGTCCGTTATGGTGTAAAAATTGTCTTCAAATACCCAGTTTTTTTGTTGAATATCTTTTTTTACTCTGGCAGAAGGGGAGTAGTTGCACTGCGTTCGTTTTCCATTAAAAAAGAAAAACAAGAAAATCAGTCCAACAGAAAAGCCACCCAAATAGTAGCCCAATCGTTTTAAAAAACTCATACAAATGTGATTTTACGTGTGGTAGCATCAATGGTATCAATGCTAATGGTATGATGTGTTTCTGGTATATAGGCTGTAGCAACTTCGGGCCACTCAATAAAACAATACCCTCCTGAGTATAGGTATTCTTCAAAACCAAACTGTGCCAATTCTTCAGAATGTTCTATTCGATATAAATCTAAATGGTATGCCTTTTCTTCTGGAAGCTGTACTTCGTTTGCAATACCAAAAGTTGGACTTGACACTTCGTCTGATCCGCCCAGCGAGGCAAAAATGGCTTTTACAAGTGTGGTTTTGCCAGCTCCCAAATCGCCTTTGAGCAATATAATTTTATGCGAAAACTGTGTTATAAGCTGGGCGGCAAATGCATCAATATTTTCAAGGTTTACCTCTTTTACCATATGGCAAAAATACGCTACTTGGGAGAAAACACCGCAAAGGGAATACACATCTCCTCTAGTGAAATTCCGCCATGTTGGTAGGTATTCCTAAAATAGTTTACAAAGTGATGATATCTATTAGGGTAAACGAGATAATAATTGTCTTTAGCAAAAGCAAAAGAGCTACTCATATTTATACTTGATAGCCCAATGCTTTTAGGGTCTGTAACTTCAAAAACATGCTTGCTATCTACCTTCAATCTCCTACCGGTTTTATATCGAATATTAGTGCTTGATTCTCTATCGCCAATAACTTTTGACGGCTGCTCTACATTTATGGTACCGTGATCTGTTGTAACTATAAGTTGATACCCTTTTTGTTGTGCTGTTTTGATGATTTCCAACAAGGCGGCGTTTTGAAACCAACTCTTTGTAAGCGACCTGTAGGCTTTGTCTGTGCTTGCCAATTCTTTAATTACCTCCATTTCGGTTTTAGCATGTGAAATCATATCTACAAAATTATAGACCACCACTTTTAGTTTGGTAGAGTCATCAGACTTTAAGTAATCTAAAAATTTATTTGCTTCATTTGGTCTGTTGATTTTGTGATAGGAATGTGATGTATCGAGTCTTAACCTTTCTATTTGAGCAGCCAAAAAATCGGCTTCGTACAAGTTTTTACCTCCTTCATCGGTATCATTTTTCCACCACTGAGGATATTTGGCTTCCATTTCTGCCGGGAGTAGTCCTGAAAAAAAAGCGTTTCGGGCATATTGCGTAGCAGTAGGTAAAATACTAAAATAGTTTTGTTCCTTTTCAATGGAGTAGTAGGGGGAGATTATGGGTAAAATGCTTTTGAACTGATCATATCTCAAGTTGTCAATCATTAACAGTAGTGTGGGCTTAGATTCCAATTCGGGAACAACCAATTTTCGAAATGCCTGATGTGAAAACACATTTTCGGTTTCTTCAAAAAGTAGTGTTTCATAGTGATTTTCGATAAACCTAGAATAGTTAAGGTTTGCCTCTGTTTTTTGATAATGAAAAATTTCTTGTAATTCGGGTGAGTCGATGTTATCGATCTCTAATTCCCAAAACAGAATTTTTTGATAGACATTTGCCCAGTCTGATAGACTCTGTGCTTGCATCAACAACCCGTTGAGTTCTTGAAAAGACCTTTGGTAGCTCGTGATGGTTTTTTCGGTTACGAGTTTCGATGATTCCAAATTTTTTTTGAGCGATAGTAATATTTGATTTGGATTAACGGGTTTTATCAGATAATCGGCAATTTTGGCTCCAATAGCCTCTTCCATGATATTTTCCTCCTCACTTTTAGTAATCATAATAATGGGAAGCGAAGGCTTGAGTTGCTTGAGTTCGTCCAATACATCCAAACCTGTCATGCCTGGCATGTTTTCGTCTAAAAGTATCACATCAAAATGCTGCTGTTTAACCAATGCAATGGCATCTTGACCATTGTGTGCCTTGTGAACGTTGTACCCTTTTTGCGAGAGGAAAAGAATGTGAGCTTGAAGCAAATCTATTTCATCATCAATCCATAAAAGTTCAATCGGCTGCATATACGTATCTTTGGGCGTAATTTATTAAAGTTGAAGCTCACCCAATACAACGACCCAATTTACGGATTTATTACAATCCCTACCCCTTTTATTGCAAAACTCGTCAATCACCCCTATGTTCAGCGTCTTCGACGTATCAAACAAATGGGTTTGTCATTTTTGGTATTTCCATCTACAGAGCATACGCGCTTCCAACACGCTTTGGGTGCCATGCATTTGGCTACCAAAGCAGTTCATGCATTGCGTCATCAACAGGTTCGTATAAGTGATGATGAGGCAGAGGCATTGTATGCTTGTATGTTACTTCATGACCTTGGGCACGGTCCATTTTCACACGCTTTGGAGCATGTCTTTTTTCCTAAAAACTCGCACGAGGACATGTCAATTGCACTAATGAAAAAATTAAACACAGCCTTTGATGGAAAACTTACGTTAGCCATTGAAATGTTCACAAACAACTATTCGCGTGGTTTTTTCCATCAACTGATTTCTTCACATATTGACTTGGATAGACTTGACTATCTAAAACGCGACAGCTTTTATTCAGGTGTTACGGAAGGAAATATCAATTCAGAGCGACTCATTTCTATGATGATGGTCAAAGACGAACACTTGGTGTTTAACGCTAAAGCGGTTTATTCAATCGAAAAGTTTTTGTTGGCAAGAAGAATGATGTACTGGTCTGTCTATTTGCATAAAACGAGTTTTGTAGCCGAAGAACTTTTAATTCGTCTTTTTGATCGTGCATCAACACTAATCCAAGCGGGAAAAGAAGTAAAAACGAGTTCAGCTTTGGGATATTTTTTGCATCATCCTGATGCTGCCATTAATGCAAAAATAAACGCTTTTACGCACTTAGACGACGCCGATGTGTGGATGATGCTAAAAGATGCTGTTATGAATGAAGACACCGTTTTATCAACTCTTGCCAAAATGTTGCTAGACCGTAAACTGCCAAAAATAAAATTAGGATACGAGCCATTTTCAACAGAACAAATACAGCACCTGCGTACTGAAATTTCAAAAAAACACGGACTTTCTTTAGATGAAGCTTATTATTTTGTTTTTTCCGAAAGTCTAGAAATACAAGGGTATAAACAAAAGGAAAATCCAATCCAATTATACAATCAAAAAGGGGAATGTTCTTTATTTGACACTTCCCCAGAAATTGCACACGTTCACACGCTAACAAAAAAAGACACTAAGTACTACTTGGCCTATCCTAAGGGTGACGGATATTTTTCTTAATTTTGCGCCTATGAATTTTACCGCCTCTCAAATAGCCGAGTTGGTTTCTGGCACGGTTGAGGGAAACACAAGTGTAGAGGTTAACAGACTTTCCAAAATTGAGGAAGGTACTGAAGGGAGTTTGTCCTTTTTGGCAAATCCAAAGTACACTTCCTATCTGTACACAACCAATGCATCTATAACTTTGGTAAGTGATGCATTTGTAGCCGAAAAAGAATTTAAAACGACCTTAATTCGGGTAGCTGACCCTTACGAGGCATTTTCGAAATTATTAAAGCACTATAATCAAATCAAACAGCAACTTCCTTCTGGAATTGCGCAAACAGCACTTGTTTCTGAAGATGCTCGTGTTGGGAAATCTGTTTTTATTGGCGATTTCACTAAAGTAGGGGCGAATACTACTTTAGAGGATCATGTGGTTGTACACCCACAGGCCTTTATTGGAAACAATGTATCAATTGGTGCAAATACAGTAATTCATACAGGTGCTAGAGTCCTTGATGATACCATTATCGGCAAAAATTGTGTTATTCACAATAACGCGGTAATTGGAGCTGATGGATTTGGTTGGGCACCAAATGATAACGGTTCATACGATAAAGTACCACAAACGGGTAACGTAATCCTCGGCGATCATGTTGACATAGGCGCAAACACCACCATTGATCGCGCTACACTAGGGGCGACAAAAATTGGAACAGGAGTGAAATTGGATAACCTTATTCAAATAGGCCATAACGTTGAAATTGGCGACCACACCGTAATTGCTGCGCAAACGGGTATTGCGGGCTCCACCAAGATAGGAACACATTGTCAAATAGGTGGACAAGTAGGTATTAGCGGTCATTTGACCATCGGAAACCGAGTAGGCATTCAAGCCAAATCAGGCATATTGAAAAATATCAAAGATGATTCAAAAGTTATGGGGTATCCAGCATTTGATTATACCACATTTAACAAAGCATACGTGCATTTTCGTAATTTGCACACGCATATTACAGATTTACAAACCCTAAAAAAGAAGCTTGACCATGACTAAACAAACCACCATTTCAAAGCCAATTTCTTTAAGTGGCGTTGGTATTCATACGGGAAAAGACGTTACATTGACTTTCAAACCTGCGCCTGTAAATCATGGCTATTCGTTTTGTAGAGTTGATTTAGAGGGTGCACCCATCATTGAGGCTGACGCAAATTTTGTTGTAAATACTCAACGTGGTACGAATTTGCAAAAGAATGGAGTTAGTATTCAAACCACTGAGCATGTTTTAGCTGCGCTTGTCGGATTAGAGATTGATAATGTGTTGATTGAATTAGATGCACCTGAGCCTCCTATTATGGATGGTTCATCTAAATTTTTTGTAGATGCTTTACTTGAGGCTGGCATTACCAAACAAAATGCTGAACGTTACGAATATATAGTGCGTGAAAATATTTCATTTGTTGATGAAAAAACAGGGAGTGAAATCACAATCATTCCTGCCGATTCCTACCAAGTAACAACTATGGTTGACTTTGGCACAAAAGTGCTGGGAACGCAAAATGCTACACTCAAAAATCTAAGTGAGTTCAAAGACGATTTTGCTCATGCTAGAACATTTAGTTTTTTGCACGAAATTGAAATGCTGCTTGAAAAAGGGCTTATAAAAGGTGGTGATTTAAATAATGCCATTGTGTATGTTGATAAAGAGCTTTCAAATGAAACCATGCAAAAACTATGCAAGGCATTTAATAGAGATAGTATTTCTGTAAAACCGAATGGTATTTTAGATAATCTTACCCTCAAATATCCTAACGAGGCAGCACGTCATAAACTTCTTGATGTGATTGGCGATTTGGCTTTGGTAGGTTGTCGTATCCGAGGGAAGGTTATTGCCAACAAACCAGGTCATCAAGTAAATACTAATTTTGCAAAAAAATTAGCCAAAATTATCAAACAAGAAAAACGCAATCGCATTCCAGCATTCAACCTTGATGCAGAACCATTAATGGATGTAAATGCCATCATGAACGTTATTCCACACAGACCACCGTTTTTGTTGGTTGATAAAATTTTAGAACTCAGCGATACACATATCGTGGGAATGAAAAGCATCACCATGAATGAGCCCTATTTTGAAGGGCATTTTCCTGGACAACCCGTAATGCCAGGTGTATTGCAAATTGAAGCCATGGCACAAGCTGGAGGGGTTTTGGTTTTAAAATCTGTCCCAGATCCTGAAAATTACCTTACTTTTTTTATGAAAATTGAAAACGCCAAGTTTAAAAACCCAGTTGTACCTGGCGATACCTTGGTGTTTAAAATGGAGTTATTATCTCCCATTAGACGTGGTATATGTCATATGCAAGCCACTGCTTATTCCAGAGGAAGAATTACAACGGAGGCCGAAATGATGGCTCAAATTGTACGAAAAGATCAAGTAAAAGTATGAATCAACCGTTAGCATATGTGCATTCCAATGCCAAAATCGCCAAAAATGTGGTCATCGAACCCTTCACAACTATTGATAAGGATGTTGTCATTGGAGAGGGTACATGGATAGGCCCAAATGTAACCATAATGGAGGGCGCACGAATTGGTAAAAACTGCAATATTTTTCCTGGTGCCGTAATTAGCGCAGTGCCACAAGATCTAAAATTTAGTGGCGAAAACACAACTGCCGAAATCGGCAATAATACAACCATTCGGGAGTGTGTTACCATTAATCGGGGAACAAATTCTAGAGGGAAAACTACTATTGGTAGTAACTGCCTTATCATGGCATATTCGCACGTGGCGCACGATTGCATTATTGGAGATAACTGTATTTTTTCTAATAATAGTACACTTGCAGGTCATATAACTGTTGGATCACATGTTATTTTGGCTGGAATGACTGCCGTACATCAGTTTTGTTCTATCGGCGATCACGCATTTGTAGCAGGTGGGTCTTTAGTTCGTAAAGATGTTCCCCCGTTTGTGAAGGCAGCTCGAGAGCCGCTTTCGTATGCTGGGGTAAATTCGGTTGGCTTGCGCAGAAGGGGATTTGAATCTGATAAAATTAAAGAAATTCAAAACATTTACCGCATCCTTTACCAAAAGAACTTTAATAATACACAAGCCACTCAAATTATTGAAGCTGAAATGGAAGCCTCAACGGAACGCGATGATATTTTACAGTTTATCAGGCAATCACAACGCGGTATTATGAAAGGTTATTTACAAAGTTAATATGGCATCAACATCAGACATCCGCAAAGGACTTTGCATCCATTACAACAATGACATATTTAAAATCATTGAGTTTTTACACGTAAAACCCGGTAAAGGGCCTGCATTTGTGCGCACAAAGCTTAAAAGTGTGACTTCAGGTAAAGTGGTTGATAACACTTTCTCTGCAGGACATAAGATTGATGCTGTTCGAGTGGAAACTAGAAAATATCAATTTTTATACGCCGAAGGCGATGTATATCACTTCATGAATACCGAGGATTACAATCAAATTGAACTTCAAGAAAATATTTTAGACCAACCAAAATTGATGAAAGAAGGTGAAGTTGTTACGGTCATGATTAATACCGAAGACAGTAGCCCACTTTCTGTGGAAATGCCAGCAAGTGTAATTTTAGAAATTACACATACCGAACCGGGCGTAAAAGGCAACACGGCAACCAATGCCACTAAGCCCGCAACTGCTGAAACAGGTGCAAAAATAAATGTGCCACTTTTTATCAATGAGGGGGACAAAATCAAAGTTGATACTGAAAAAGGAACATACATAGAACGAGTTAAATCATAGCATGAGCGTATTAGTAAACAAATCTTCCAATATTATTGTACAAGGATTCACAGGAAGTGAAGGCACCTTTCACGCAAGCCAAATGATAGCCTATGGCACCAATGTTGTTGGCGGCGTAACACCCGGAAAAGGCGGACAAACACATCTTGACAAACCTGTATTTAATACTGTTAAAGAAGCAGTGGATACAGTACAGGCAGACACCTCTATTATTTTTGTACCACCAGCTTTTGCTGCAGATGCCATTATGGAAGCCGCTGAAGCAGGTATTAAAGTTATCATTACTATCACTGAAGGTATCCCTGTAAACGATATGGCTAAGGTCATGCAGTATCTCAAAGACAAAGACTGTCGC